>NZ_BQXN01000033.1:0-20222 GCF_045862745.1 Furfurilactobacillus entadae
GTAGTGGCGGGCGACAGTGGGTGGATTATGCCCGCAGTCGCTTGTTTGCTTAGATGAACTGATGCCTGCGTTAGGTAAAAACGGTGGTAAGCAACGGATAAGGTAATTGTGACCCGTAAAAGTGATAAAGAACAGTGTGTTCTCTATTGTTTTTAACTGTAAAGGTTGTATGATAGACATCGTTCAAATAAAGTACACAGTGTACTTAATCAAATAGAGGATATCAATCATGAAGGTTATTGTTTTAGGCTTTTCTCATGGTGGCTATGAAGCAGTTGAAAGTTTACGGTTAATGGATCTTGACGCAGACATTCATTGGTATGATCAACAAGCCTTTGATATTGTGAAGCGAAACGATGCAGCGGTGGTGGAAGGAATCCCGGCAATTAGTTCGCTGACAAAAACGGAATTAAACGAGCAACGCATTACGGTGTTCGAGCAGACAGTCATGACACGAATTGATGTGACTGCCCACACGGTTGATATAAAAAATTTAGTGACCGGAAAAACCGCAACGGATTCATATGACAAACTTATTTTGAGCCCGGGCATTCATGCAACAAAGCTCCCGGTCCCTGGTGTGGATTTGGAAAATGTTTTGACGGTGCATTCACCTCAAGATTTGATGATGACCCGGAAGCAAGCACAATCCGAAACGATTAAAAATGTCGTGGTGATTGGGGCGGGCTATGTTGGGATGAGCGTCGCAGATTTATTTGTTCAATCAAAAAAACACGTGACGTTAATTGACGTCAACCAACGCCCATTAAGCACGTACTTGGATCAGGAAATCACGGCACCGCTAACAGAGGCCATGGTGGCTGATGGTGTTACGATGGCGATGGGTGAATCAGTAACTGAGATGGTTGGGACCGATCACGTCACGGCGGTTCAAACAGCGACTCATCGTTATCCAGCGGACCTTGTAATTCTGTCTGCCGGTGGGCATGCGAATACGGATTGGCTGGCGGAAACGGTGGCGTTACTGCCAAATGGCCTCATTAAAACGAATGAATACATGGAAACAAGCGCCCCAGACATTTTTGCTGTTGGCGACGCGACACAAATTCAGTACACGCCGGCGAACACAACATTACCCGTTGCGTTATCAACGAACGCGCGGCGGCAGGCAATTTTTGCAGTGCGTAACTTGATGGGCCAGCGGGTGGTATTTCCAGGCGTCCAGGGAACGTCAGCGCTACCTGCGTTTGGGTATAAATTTGCGACGACTGGCTTGTCGGAAAAGACGGCGGCACGGTTAAATGTTGCTAGTGCCAGCACCGTTGTTAAGAAGCAGGCGACGTTTGGATTAACGGAAGATGTGACGTTTAAATTGATCTATGCACCGAAAACACGTCAGATTTTGGGCGCACAAATCATCTCCAAACAGGATTTAACGGCAAACATTAACACGATTTCATTAGCGATTGAAATGCACGCAACGCTGGACCAATTGGCAACGGCCGATTTCTTCTTTCAGCCAGAGTTAAGCACTCAGTGGAACGTGATGTCACTTGCAGCACTTCAGGCGTTGAAGACGTGCAACGCTTTATAGGACCAACAAAATAACGGTGTCATTGATGAATGTGTTCGTTCATTAATGACACCGTTATTTTTTGAGGCAAACTGATTATCATTTTGTCAGCGTACCGTTAGGCCAGACTCGCGACAACTGCTAAAATAAAAATGAAATGTAACTTGTGTGGTGAATGAAATGTGCTGCACACGGAGAGGATGGAAGTTAAGACCCATGAAAGAGCTACGTCAAAACGCAGAAGTTTCGAATTTGGAATTATTTTATGACCTTATTTTTGCCTATGCAATTAGCCGCATCACAACGATTCTTCATCTCGTTCACCATGAGGAAATCCCCGGACTGTATCTTGGGGAGTATCTGATCATGTTTTTCATGTTTTGGACCATTTGGACGTATCAAACGGTGTTAGTAAACCGATTTTTCCATGAAAATCTACAGCACACGGTCTTTATGCTATTTGATATGTTCATGGTAATCATTTTGTCGCAATCATTAAACGCAGATTTTGAGGCCACGCACCTGACGTTTGCCGGCAGTACCTCAATTTTATTGATCAGCATTGGGATTCAGTATTGGTTGCAGAGCCGGAAACTGACGGATCAAAAGCAGTTGGTGGTCGCCCGCGGGTTGTACCGCTTGTTGTTTTTGAGTGGTCTTATTGGCGCGGCAACAATTGTTCCGTGGGCCAGTTACGGCGTTCGGGTGACGGTGTACGTGTTGTCGATGGTGTTGGCAAACGTTGGCCCAATCTTTTTATACCGTGAACTAACGGACTTTCCGGCAATATTTGAACACCTGACGGAACGATATTCTCTGTTTACATTGCTTCTTTTTGGTGAGGCCGTGATTGCAGTTGCCAGCATTGTGGATGTTCATGATTTCAACTGGCTAGCCATCCCGTTCTTTTTGATTATCGTGGCGCTCTTCATGATTTATTTTGTTAGCTATCAGGGACGGGTAAACCGCCATAAAAAGACGGCGGGGATTACGTTAATCAACGTTCATTACTTTATTTTTGTTGGCCTTGATCTCGTAACGGCGGCAACAGAACTTTACCTGCAACACGAGCTTATTGGTTGGCAATTTGCAGGGCTGGTTAGTTTGGGTCTGGCAGGATTTTTATGCGGGATTCTCGTGATGGTCCTGACGTATCCAAACCGGCCGTTAACACACAGTCCGTGGATCAGTGGTCTGGGCTTGCTAAGCTTTGTGGTGATTCTTGGCGCAGTGCTACTTGCACTAAGTGAAGTCCCGGTGGCCGCCATCTTAGTTTTAAGTGGTGTGTTGGTCCTCACGTCATCTTGTTGGTGGTTTTACACCAATGCACACGCGCGTGATGTGATAAAATGAGGAACAAACGTTCGCTATAAAGGAGGGCATCATGAGTGACCAGGAAAATAAACCCATTTTAATTGGCGATGTGGGTGCACCAAAGCCACGCCGGTCAAAGTCTGGTGAACCGGCCAGTGGGCAGTCCGTTGCTGATGACTTGTTAGCAAAGCACCGCCGTCGTCATGGCGATCAGCAACAACCAGATGAGCCAAGTGGTCCGACAGCAAACCAGGTGACCATGATTGAGGCCCAAAAGCGGGCAGGACGGTATAATGTTTATCTTGATGGGAAGTATGCCTTTCCAATTAGTGAATCCGTCATGATCAAATTCCGCATTTTCAAGGGGATGGTGATCGATAAGGACTTGGCTGAAGAAATTATTGCAGCCGATGATGTGGCCAAGGCATACAACCGGGCACTGGATTATCTGTCCGGCCAGTTGCGGTCTGAACGTGAAGTCCATGATAAGCTGAAAACGTTGGAAGTTGACGAGAGCGTTATCACGGAAACAATGCAACGGCTGCGTGGGTTTCATTTGCTTGATGACCAGGCGTATGCGGAGGCCTATGTTCGGACCATGCGGAATACGTCTGATAAGGGACCGGTGATCATTCGTCAAAACCTTCGGAGCAAAGGGGTGGGGGAAACCATTATTGATGGCGCCCTCGCTGAATTTTCAACGGATCAACTGCTCGAGAACGGGTTAGAGACCGCTGAAAAATTGGCGCGACACTACGCGCGAAAGCCATTTTCAACACAGCGACAGAAGGTGATTCAGGGACTGATGACGAAGGGCTTTCAGCGTGAGACGATCGACCAGGTCATGGGCCAACTCGAATTGGTGCGTGATGAAGACACTGAAGCTTCTTTGTTAAGTCATGAAGCGGAGAAAATTTGGCAACGCAACCGGCGTTATGATCTGCGTGATCGGATGAACCGAACCAAGCGAAGCCTGTACGGTAAGGGCTATCAGATTGATGACATTAACCGGGTGCTCGACGCATTAAGCGAGGGAACAAGTAAATAGTTGACAATTGAATGGTTAATGTTCATGGTGGTTATATAAATATAATTGTTAAGGGGTCAACATGAGAACACGTGCAGAACTAAAACAATCAGTTAAAGATCTTTTTCACGGTAAGTGGGGGAAAGCAGTCGGCTTAAACGTTATCCCAGTACTGCTGCTGTTATTAGTCAACGGGTACAATCGGTTTTACATTCGTAGCAATTACGATGCTGCATCGTCATCATTTATCGGATTATATCAGCACCTTGGCACAAGAACATGGTGGATTATATTACTTGCGACGGTAATTGGGTTTGGTGTAACGTACACTTTTCTGGATTGGGTTCGTGAACCTAATCGTGAAATTAACCCTGCCAGTGATAGTTTTCGGGTGGTTGCCTCACCAACTGTCTTTCCGCTGTTAGTATTATCGTTCTTGATCAGTTTCATTGTTGTGGTGGGGTATGTACTCCTAGTTGTCCCAGGGATCCTGTTTTCCTTAATGTATAGTCAATCAATTTTTGTCTATAAGGATCTTCATGAAAAAAATCCGGATGCCAGTATCTGGGCCGGCATCATTACTAGCATGCGCCTAAGTCGTCAGCTCATGCAGGGGCACAAGTGGGAATTCTTTGTTCTTACCTTGAGTTTCTTAGGCTGGGCGTTATTGGCTGTTCCTTCATTTGGTTTTTCAAATCTATGGGTAACACCATATATATCTGGAACACGAGCTGCTTATTATAATGATTTAGAGGAAACGAGCGAGCTTGAATTAACGTTATAAACGGGGAAAGTCATCACATTACTGTGATGACTTTTTTTATTTTCTTGAAATGCAAAATTATATCAGTGTCATCTAGTTTACTAAACTAGATGACACTGATATAATTTACTCATCAACTAGCAGGAGGATGATGACATGACTGAACCATTCAATGAATACCATCAGTGGGAACAACACCTAACTGAAGTAACGTTACCAAAGTGGGATGAATTACCAAAGTTTGATTTATACATGGATCAAGTGGTGGCCTATGTGAACGATACGTTGGGACCACTGGGTGTTGACACGGTGACGCCGGCCATGATCAACAATTACGTGAAGCACAACATCATTTTGGCACCGGTCAAGAAGAAGTACCAAGTGATGCAGGTTGCGGATATTCTGCTGATTGGGATCTTAAAACCAAGTTATTCCATGGACACCATTCGCCAAGGCATGGATCAAGTGACGGTAAGTCTGTTTCCTAAACGTGCTTACGATACCTTCATTGGGTTGGTGCTGGCTGGGTTACGCAATGAACCGGCAACAAAGAGTGCCACAACGGAGCTTAGTGACCAAATGATGAAGGAAACAGTTGCGACAGTATTGGCTAAAATGCGCTCAGAAAAGCTGCTCTCCTTAGCCCAAACGGTGGTAAAGCCAAAGCCCGTCGAACAAAAGTAGGTTCATAATTGTTTCACGTGAAACGGCGAAAGTGGTTCGTCTTGAAGGTATCTTTGAGGCTGACCACTTTTTTTGCGGACAATGGGACGGGGATAATGGCCCGCAATAATATGACCGTTAGCGTTACACTTAAACGTAACAACAGGCACAACGGAGGGGAGCACATGAAACGACAACAACGCTATGGCGTGATGTTCATTGGCATCATTGTGATTGTTTTGGGCGCGTATCTATTAAGTCGGGGATCGAGTTTAGAAACGGGGCCAAGCACTAGTGGGTCGCAGTCCACGCAGCACGTGTCTGGTCAGGGTAGCACTGAGGCAACCAACACGGCGGCACTGGCTAAGTTGACCTATCAATCCGGCAAACCAGCGGTGGTAAGTGTTAATCACAATCGGAGCACGTTAAATAGTGACGCGTGGCGGACGAACCACGTCGTTTATCAGGAACTGGACCAGCTGAATCGAACGGTCGAACCGAACACGGCGTATTTGGAACGGCGCAACGTGGCTAACGATTCATTGCGGGTGCGACAGTACATTCAGCCAAGTGGTTGGCACCAAAAAATGGTGAATGGTCAGGCCATCATCAACCGGGGGCATTTGATTGCGTACTCGTTGTCAGGGGGAATTGGCCAATCGGGTGCGTATGATCCCAATGAGCAATCGGGGGATCAAAATAATCCCAAAAACCTGTTTACCCAAACGGCGTTTAGCAACCAGACGTTACAAACGATTTATGAAAGCAAGGTGCGCAACGCCCTTAAAGCCAATAAACGAGTGATCTATTCAGCTCAAGCAGTGTTCTCCGGGGATAATTTAATGGCCAATGGGGTTCACTTACAGGCGCTGTCAACGGATGGCGCCCTGAACTTTAACGTGTACATTTTTAACGTTCAGCCGGGCTTTACGTTTGATTATGCCACCGGTCGTTCACGGGTTGACCATGACATGAAGGTGCCAACACCAGATGAATCATCAGAGGATTAACCATTATTAAACAACGAAAGCACGGTGCTCATGGATAAAAGTCCATGAGCACCGTGCTTTTTAAGTTAATGATTTCTAGTTTTAGTCCTGTTCTTGGTACTGAAAGTGATCAAACGTTGCTGGTTGCTCATATCCGGCGTAGTCAACGGCGGCTAATCCGACAAAGGCACCGGTGAAGAAGCCACCGTACGTTTGGAGCACGTAGTCATCTGAAAGCACGGCGGCATCAAGGGTAACGGGGATTTCGGTCCACGTGGTGCCGTCGAAGGAGTAACTGTACGTGTAGGATGACTTTTTGACGGTTGTCCGGAACCACACTTGCTTAACATTGGTGGGAATTGGGATGGCGTTGTCACGAAGGTAGGTGTGGTAATCACCGCGATTATTTTCAGCCACTTCAATCACGCGGCCCTTCGTTTCATCATTTGTAATGAAGATCCATGACCAGTGTTTATCGTTGTAGAAGTTGGTCAGGCCGGCCATTTGCTGATAGCTAAACGGATCAAACGTCACCGCAACGGTCGTGGTGAAGTTAAACGCCTGCCACCGGCGAGCAATCATGGAAACGTCAAAGGTGCTGGCCAGTGACTTTTGGCCAATGAGTGTTAGGTGACCATCGCCAGTATGGCCCATTTTTGGTGTAAATGGTTCACGAAGCGTGTTCCAATTCTGATCGAGGGTTGGGGTGGTGAAGTCGTCAGACTGTGAATGATCCAGTGGGGCACTCATTGGAATGGCGTCAACGGGGGCGTCCACCACCACTTGGCCACCATGCCCGCCAACGACGCGGGGCCAACCAGCATCATCCCAAGTGACCTTTTGGATTGCAGTTTCACGACCGAGGGTGCTCCAGCCGCGCGGATCGTGGGCAGACTCAGTGTCGTGGTTCCAAGGCCGTGACGTCAGGGAGGCGTAGTACCATTCACCACTTGGTGTATCCACGAGGGCACCGTGCCCCTGCTTTTGGAGGGCGAAGTCTGGCGTATCAAAGTTAGTTAGGAAGGGGCCATCTGGTTCAGAGACGAAGCTGTCGGCGCTGAGGTTGGCTGACTTGGCTACCACTTCTTCATGGGTAAAGACCGTTCCGCCTTGAGCGGCAAAGAGGTAGTAGTTGTCATTGATGTGGTAAAGATGGGGCCCTTCAACAAGTTTCGTGGCCGTTCCCCGGTAGATGGTTCGGGCCGTTTTGGGCATCAGGTGCATGGTACTGACGTCAAATTCGGTCAGGGTGATGCCGTTAAACGGGTGGTGATATTCACGGTGGTCCCACGTTTGTTGAACGAGATACTTGCGACCATCGGTGTCGTGGAACAGAGAAGCGTCAAAGCCAACACCGTTAAGTTTAATGGGCGCAGTCCATGGGCCGTGGATGTCGGTGGCCGTTGTCAGATAGTTATCCATGTCCTTAAAGGCACCTTCAGTTACCTTGACGTCAGTGTATACAAGCCAGAATTGCCCGTCAGCGTAGGAAAGGTCAGGGGCCCAGATCCCGCCAGAAGCCGGATTGCCGCGCATGGATAGCAATGTGGTTGTGTTAAGTGGTGAGGGGAGGAGCTTCCAGTGAACGAGGTCCGTTGATTCGTGGAGACGAACGCCTGGGAACCATTCAAACGTGGAGTTAGCGATGTAGTACGTGTCACCGACACGAATGATGCTGGGGTCGGCATTAAAGCCGGGTAAAACGGGATTAGTCAGTTTCATAAGAAAACCTTCTTTATCGATTTGAATTAAAACGTCACGTGGTATGACAGTGTCTTTAACCGTGGCTGCCCGGGATGAATCGTGATGTCCCCAAAGTTTGGGTGTGCGGTTGCATCCGGAAGCGTGTGCGGTTCAAGGGCGATGCCGAGATAGGGGTTACCGTGCCCACCCGTTTTGATGAACGGCATGTGCGCCGTTGTAAACGAATTGGCGGTGAAGACAACCAGGCCATTTTGATGTGAGCCCACGGTTATGGTAACACCTGTGTCAGGATCGGCTAGGTGAGCAACCGCCCCGGCTTCATCCGGTGTCACACAGTATACGTCGTCTAGTCCCCGCTCAGAGGTTTGTTGCAAGCCGTCAATGGCCTGCTGCAATGGTCGTGATTGCTGAAAGTCAAACGGGGTGTTTGCCAAGCGGGTAAATGTGCCAGTCGGGACTTTATTTGGTTGTGTTGCTAACCGGTTCGTTGCGTTCACCTGTAACGTGTGGGCCAGAATGGTTGCGGCATCCCCCAAGTTGAAGTACGTGTGAAGGGTTGGATTGAAGACAGATTCGGTGTCACATGTGCCAGCAAAGGTTACCGTGACGGTGTTATCTAATGAGAGTTGGTACGTCATGGTTGTGGTGAGTGTGCCGGGGAACCCGTCGTCTTCTGGATGTTGCGTCGTGGTTAGCTGAATGGCGGGGCAGTCGTCAATAGTGGTTAGTTTACCCACCCAAAAACGTTGGTGAAAACCGTGAGGCCCACCGTGTAACGTGGTGTCACCCTCGTTTTGTGGCAGCAGATACGTTCGGTTGTTGAGGGTCAGCCGGTCGTGACCAATGCGCCCCGCAGTTCGGCCAATGGCCATGTTGACGTAAAACGGGTTGGCGTAGTAATCAGCACTATGTGGGTAATTAAGGACTAGGTTTTGGCGGCCGTTGCCACTTGGAATGGAAAGTTCGTTTAAAATCTCCCCAAGATTTAGGACGCTGAGGCGAACACCGTGGGCATTTTCGATGGTGTAGCGATAAACTTCTTGACCGCGATAGGTGTCAAACGGCGTTACGGTCGTGGTGAATTCAGATTGTGTTTGCATTTGCCGGCCCCTAGTTCAGGGTAAACGTTTGGCTGGCACTAGCCAAAGTAAAGTCGGTGATCTGGCCGTGATCATGCACATAAACGGTTGCGACACCGTGAAGGCCGGTTGTTGTAATCGTCAATTGGTTACCAGCCGTGGTTGCGGTGACTGAACCCACGGTGTGGCCGTCTCGGTCGACAACGGGCGTGGTGATGGTGCCGTTATCCAATTCGTAAAGATTAATGTCAGGAGCGTCTGTGTAGTCGTAATCTGCATGTGCGCTGCCCGGTTTCCGAAGCAAGATGCTGTTGCCGGCAACAAGTAATGGTAAGCCCAAATGGTCGTACTGTTCGTTTAGCCATTGACCATTTTGATCAGTTTCGTAAACGTGTTCCGTTAGGAGGTTTGTCCACCGACCAGCTGGTAAGTAGTAGTGGACGTTCCCCTGATCATTGAAAATTGGGGCCACCAGGAGCTTGTCACCCAACATGTACTGTTTGTCCAGATAGGCGGTGTTTGGATCATCAGGAAATTCAATGAACATGGGCCGCATGAGTGGCGTTCCGGTTGCGGATGTTTGAACGGCTTGCTGATACAGGTATGGCATCAGTGACAGCTTTAGGTCAACGAATTTCTTGGTGACGGCGACCGCTTCATCATCGAAAAGCCATGGGACCCGATACTGAACGCTACCATGGTAACGACTGTGTGATGATAACAGGCCAAACTGCGTCCAGCGTTTGTAAATATCCGGCGTTGCCTTTTCTTCGAAACCGCCGATGTCATGACTCCAGAAGCCGAAGCCAGATGATAGGAATGACAACCCGCCACGTAAGGAATCAGCCATGGAATTGTAGCGAGATAGGTTGTCACCGCCCCAGTGAACGGGGAGCTTTTGTGATCCGACTGTTGCTGACCGTGCGAAGACGACTGCATCATCTTCACCACGTTTGGCACTCAGCACATCATAAACAGCCTGGTTGTACTGAAGGGTGTAGTAGTTATGCTCACGTTGTGGGTCACTGCCGTCAAAGAAGACGGCGTCATCAACGGGAATTCGTTCACCAAAGTCGGTTTTGAAGCAGTCGACCCCCATATCAAGCAGAGCGGACAGCTTACTTTGATACCAAGCAATGGCGTCAGGGTTCGTGAAATCGACAAACCCGTTACCGGCCTGCCACAAATCCCACTGCCAAACGTTGCCGTCATGGCGTTTGATGAGGTAACCGTGATCCTTTGCTTCTTTAAACAATGGTGACTTTTGGGCGATGTAAGGGTTCAGCCAGACACAAACTTTGATGCCACGGTCATGGATCTTTTTAAGGAGACCAGCAGGGTCAGGGAACTTTTCGCGATCCCAGGTTAATGTGCACCATTCAAACCCCTTCTGCCAGAAGCAGTCAAAGTGAAAGACGTCTAACGGAATGTGGTGTTCAGCCATGCCGTCAATAAATTTCATCACCGTTTCATCTGAGTAATCAGTGGTGAAAGAAGTGGACAGCCATAGACCAAAGGACCAGGCAGGCGGAAGTTTGATCTGCCCCGTTAGCCGGGTGTATTTATTCAGAATTGCTTTTGGTGTGGGGCCATAAATTACGTAGTAGGTCAGGGATTCACCCTCAGTGCTGAACTGAACGCGGTCAACATTTTCAGAAGCAATTTCAAAGGAGACCTTTTGGGGTTCATCGACAAAGACACCGTAGCCCTTATCAGTAATGTAAAACGGAATGTTCTTGTAGGCCTGTTCACTTCCGGTCCCACCATCCTGATTCCAGGTGTCGACCGTTTGACCATTTTTAACAAACGGGGTGAACCGTTCGCCCAGTCCGTAAACATGTTCATCAACATCCATGGACAACTGTTCGCGCATAAAGTGCTGGTGGTGAACGGTGTCTGTGATCTCGCCCTGGGCCTTCGTCATGGATTTTGTGATGCTGTGGCCGTCTGGGTCTGTAAAGTTGAGTTCAAATGGACCGTCCAGTGGCAACGTTGCGGTTAGGTCGCCGGAGGTAAAGTGCACGTCATGGGCGTCTTTAGCAATGGTGACGTGGGGATGTTCGTCGTTTAAAACATAGTTTGGGCCCGCCGTTGACTGATCAAAGTGGGTCAACTTAACGCCGATCACCCCTTCAAGTGGTGAAGTCAGGGTGATGGTTGACATCCCGAGGTTAAGTTCGTCATTGCGGGTAGCGATGTGATGATAGGGTGCATATGCCGTGAGGGCATTATCGGTAATGTCGGTATCAAAGACCTCCATTGGTGAATTAATGGTGTACCCATCCTTGGTGAGCCAATAACCGTTTGTAAATTTCATGAAATGAAACCTCCTTAAAAAATTGTGCTGTTATTACCACCACAGTGGTGTGTAAAAGCGGTGTGGTTGTGATGGTTTTGGTGTTAGTGGGGCATGAAGCCAAGCTGAAATGCGTTTGAACCAGTGTTGATTAAACATTGAGAAAACCTCCTGGTTAACAAAAAGTAATTCTACCTGTCAGCAATAACCGACACGTTAGGAAAGCAGGGGCTCCTACGACAATCAGTGGTGGCGAGGTAGAATTACTCGGGTTAATTAAGAATCGTCCTAGTGGTCAGACCGGGATGCGATTTCTTCATTCATTTGTTCAACCTTTTCGTCTGTTAGGTGGTAAAAGGCAAAGACAACCATGGCCAGAACGGTAAGGATAATGGGAATGATGGTGGTTGTTAACCGAATTCCTTGAAGGGAGCGGGCACTTTGCGTCTTGTTAGCCGCAAAGCCGTAAGCAGCCAGCACGTAACCCGGAATCACACCACCAAGCGCCATCCCGAACTTGAAGAAGAATCCAATAACGGCGTTGATAATTCCGTTTTCCCGTTTCCCGGTCTTCCATTCGCCATAGGTGATGGTTTGGGGAACCAGTGCCCATTGGAAACCAGTGGAGAGGATGATCCCGGCGGCTTCAATGGTGCGGGCGATAAACGTTCCGGGAACGTTGGTTGCTGGAATGAAGTACAGCATGATAAAGCCAATGATGGCGAGCACTAAACTACTTTGCATGAGGACTTGGGTTCCAAGTTTGCGGTTTAACCACGGTGTTAGTGGAACAACGATGAATGCGGGGAGGGTTCCCAGCAGGTTATACCATTGCATTAAGCCAGGGTTCCCAGCGTTATACGTCATGTAGTAGGCCCCAACGGCATTAACAACGGACATCAAACCAAACGTAATGATGAAGAAGATGGCAAGGGTCCGAAGGGGGCCGTTGATAACTAACTGGTGGAATAAATCAGAAACGTGAACATTTTCTAATTGATCGCCGCTCATGGTGATCCGTTCAACAGATTCATGGAAACAATACATTAAGATAAGGGCCCCAGCGATGCCGTAAATAACCATCGTCCAGAACCACCCACTTTGCGATTGAGGGCCGGTGTAACTACCGTTTGAAAACAGTTTGACACAGATTGGTACCCCGAAACTGACGGTGAGTGAGCCAAGGTTGGCTAGAACCATCCGGAGTGACGTCATGGAGACGATTTCCTTATTGTTCCGGGTCATTGCGGCGTTCAGTGAACCGTAAGGGATGTTGACGGTCGTGTATAAAACGGACAGACCAACGTAAGTCACGTAAGCGTAAACCAGCCGGCCCATGGCAGAAAAGTTTGGCACGGTGAAACACAGAATGGCGAGGGCTGCCAGTGGCACAGACATGTACAGTAAGTAACCACGGTATTTACCAAACCGAGTCGTGTGTTTATCAACGAACGTCCCGACAATGGGGTCGTTGATGGCGTCGATAAGCCGAACCACAAGGAACATGGTGGCCGCAGTGCTTGCGCTAAGGCCAAACACATTGGTGTAGAAGAACAATAGGTACGTTGAAATGGTGGTGTAAATCAGATTTTGAGCAAAGTCACCGGTTGCCCAGCCGAATTTCTCGCGCCAAGGTAACTTTCCGTCAGCGTTCACTGACGGTTTAACGGAATTTTCCATAATTATGATCCCCTAATTAATTAAGTGAGTGGGTGGAGTGAATGTGCGTGTCAGCGGTATTGGTAGCTCGTTGACGCAACGAGGTTTCGATGTCTTCCAATGAGCGGTTCCGCGTTTCAAAAACATGCGCGTGAACGAACCAAGTGGCGACAAAACAGAGAACACCGTAACCGATAAATAAGCTCCCGGTGCCGAAGAAGTTCAGCAATGGTGGGAAGGTCAGGGACACAACCATGTTGGCGCCCCAGTTAATGACACTACTGAAGGAATTCCCTAAGCCACGAATGTTTAGCGGGAACACTTCCCCAATCATGACCCACATAACGGGGCCCCACGTTGCGGAGAAAAAGGCGATGTAAATGGTAAGTGCAATGACACAAACAATGGCTGCGACCATTGAACCGTGAGAAAACTTCATGGCAATGCTCATGATGATCAAACACACACCCATTCCGATCCCGCCACCAATCAGCATTTTCTTGCGGTCGATCTTGTCCATGACGGCCACGGCAACGGCCGTTACGATCACGTTGAAAACCCCGATGCCGATGTGCGCTAACAGGGCCGCCGAAACACCAAAACCAACGTCTGTAAAGATAGTCGGTGCGTAATAAAGAACGGTGTTACACCCCATGACCTGTTGGAAAATGGCAAGGCCAACCCCGATAACCAGTGCAGGCCGGGCCATGGTGCCAAATAACTCGTGCCAGCCGCCACTCTTAATGGCAGCCTGTTGCTTGATTTGCGTCAATTCAGCTTGAACAGCAGCCTGATCATGATGATTCATTTGATCTAAAACATGCTCTGCGGCGTCAAGCTGGTTTGTTTTAACCAAGAACCGTGGGCTTTCTGGAAGCAAGAGGCCACCAAAGAAAAGAATGGCAGCGGGGAGGGCAGCGAAGCCAAGCATCCAGCGCCACCCGGTGACCATTCCGGAAAACCCATAGTTAGTGATGTAGGCTAGTAAAATCCCGGTCATCACCATGAGTTGGAATAAACTGGAAACGGTGCCCCGCTTGTCAGCAGGCGCCAGTTCAGATAAGTATGTCGGGATCAATGCTGACGCAGCCCCGACTCCCATTCCTAAGATGATCCGTGAAAGAATCAAACTCCAAAATTCGGGGGAAAAGGCTGATCCAAGGGCCCCGACAAAGAAGATGATGGATGAGAGAAGCACTAACTTGCGCCGCCCGTAACGATCCGACATGGGACCGATGGTGGCTGCACCAAGCACGGCCCCGAGGAGGACGGCACTTACCCCCCCATCCTTGTTGCCAAGAACCAAGATGTAATTGTTTTTGAATAAAGAGAATTGCTCCGGAGATAACCCCGGTGTCGTAGCCAAAAAGTAAACCGCCCAGCGCACCGAAGAAATAAACAAAGCCTGTGGAAACCTTATGCATAGCAGTGGACTCCTATCGATGAAATAATGTGACAAACAGCTGTAAGTTGGTGCCGTCAGAGTTTATTCATCAAGTTAGTGCGAGCAAAAAACCAACTGGGGTAATCTTGCCACGCATTTACGGTAAATGCAAGCGCTTTCTAAATAAAGTTTATAATTGCACAAACTTTGGATGACGCGATTATTGAGTGTGGATCATCACTGGATAATGCGGTTAATAAGCGGAATCGCGGATTATTTTTCGTTAGCTTAGTTAGATGAAAGAACAGGCTGATACGAGACAAAAGCGGAAAAAAGTTTTTGAAAGGGCTTGCAAAATAATAATAAGCTAATATAATCAATCTCGTAAGTTGGTTGTTGCAGAAAACTAACATCAAAAATTTGAAGGCACGATTGTTATGGCTTATTGGAATGTTGATAAGGTCCCTTACGTGGGCACTAGTGATTTGAAATCTGGACTAGGATTCCACTACTACCAACCAGATAAAATGGTGGGTGGAAAGAAAATGCGTGACTGGTTGCGGTTCTCCGTTGCCTACTGGCACACATTTGACCAACGGTTGGTGGACCCATTTGGTGATGGGACTGCTCAACGGCCATATGATAAGTTCACGGACCCGATGGATCTGGCGTTAGCCAAGGTTGACGCAGCGTTCGAATTTTATGACAAGCTGGGTGTGGATTACATGTGTTTCCACGATCGTGACTTGGCACCAGAAGGCAACACGTTACGGGAAACCAATGCCAACCTGGACAAAGTGGTTGATAAAATCGTTGAATACCAAAAGACGAGTGGCATGAAGGTTTTGTGGAACACGTCAAACATGTTCACGAACCCACGCTTTGTTGAAGGGGCCGCAACATCACCATCCGCT
Source organism: Furfurilactobacillus entadae (assembly GCF_045862745.1). NCBI lineage: Bacteria > Bacillati > Bacillota > Bacilli > Lactobacillales > Lactobacillaceae > Furfurilactobacillus > Furfurilactobacillus entadae. Next base: position 15,327 of record NZ_BQXN01000033.1, read on the forward strand.
GACATTTTTGCCTATTCTGCAGCACAATTGAAGCACAGTTTAGAAATTGGGAAACGGGTCGGTTCTGAAAACTATGTCTTCTGGGGTGGTCGTGAAGGTTACGAATCACTGTGGAACACACGGACTAAGGAAGAACAAGAACACGCTGCAAAGTTCTTCCACATGGCTAAGGACTACGCCAACGAAATTGGCTTCGACGCACAAATGCTATTAGAACCAAAGCCAAAGGAACCAACGACGCACCAGTACGACACGGACGCAGCCACAACCATTGCGTTCATGAAGGAATACGGTCTTGATAAGGACTTCAAGTTGAACCTTGAAGGAAACCATGCTAACCTTGCAGGACACACGTACCAACACGAAATTAAGACAGCCGTTGACGCTGGTTTGCTGGGTTCATTAGACGCAAACCAGGGTGACAAGCTGATTGGTTGGGACATTGATGAATACCCATCTAACTTATATGAGACAACGGCAGCAATGTACGAAGTCCTGTTAAATGGCGGCATCGGGCCTCGCGGTGGACTGAACTTTGACTCCAAACCACGGCGGTCATCATTTGAAGCAAATGATCTCTTCTACGGTCACATCGTCGGAATGGATAGCTTTGCTGCTGGTTTATTGGTTGCCCAACGGATGTATGAAGACAAAGTTCTGGAAGACATCAAGGACGAACGGTACGCTTCATATAACACTGGTGTTGGTGCTGACATTGAAAGTGGCAAGGCCGACTTCAAGACGTTGGAAGCTTATTCGATCGACAAACCACAATCAGAATTGATTGCTGCAACACATTCAGATCATTTGGAACAAATTAAGGACACGATCAACCATTACATCGTGGATACCTTAGGAAAATAATGACGGTTAATAAACTGGCGCTGGTGGCATAAGTCAATCGGGAACAATTGTTGTCGACACACTGTGGTACTCAGTCCGGTTAGCACATTGCACTTAATGAAAAGCGACTGACCTCCCCAAGTTTGGGAACTCAGTCGTTTTCATTTCGAAGCAATGCGTTGACTGAGGCTTGTTGGTGTTCGTTTATTCGTGGGAGGAAACGACATGAGTTATGTATTAGGTGTTGATCTGGGGACGAGTGCGGTAAAAGTCTCGGCTGTTGATCAGACGGGGCAGATTGTGGCCCAAGAAAGTTATGCGTACGAATTAAGTCAGCCCCAACCGGGTTATAGTGAGCAAAATCCAGAGGACTGGGTGAGCGGGACCACCGTGGCCATTGTCCGGTTGATTTTAAACGATGGCATTAAGCCGGCGGACATTGACGGAATTAGTTATTCAGGTCAGATGCACGGACTGGTATTATTAGATGAACACAATCAGGTGTTACGACCAGCCATTTTATGGAACGATACCCGAACCACCAAGCAACGTGATGAAATTACCGCGGCAATGGGGAAAACGTTTGTTAACATTACCAAGAACGAACCGCTTGAAGGGTTTACGTTGCCTAAGTTGTTGTGGGTGAAGGAAAACGAACCGGCAATCTTTGATCAAGCACGGCACTTTGTCCTGCCGAAAGATTACGTGCGTTATCGAATGACGGGCCAATTGGGAATGGATTACTCGGACGCTTCTGGAACGGTGCTTCTGGACGTTGTGAACCACACGTGGAGCCAAGAAATCTGTGACCGGTTTGAAATTCCCATGAGCATGTGTCCACCCCTGATGGACGCCATTGATTACGTTGGCAACGTTTCAGCGAGTTACGCCGCGTTTTCAGGGCTCGATTCGCACACCAAAGTTTTTGCTGGTGGCGCGGATAACGCGTGCGGTGCAGTGGGGGCGGGAATTTTACACTCGAACATGGTGCTTTCAAGCATTGGCACGTCCGGCGTGGTGTTGAAGTATGAGGTGGATGGCGCAGTGGACTATCATGGTCAGTTACAGTTTGAAAACCACGCGATTCCTGATGCCTACTATGCAATGGGCGTGACACTGGCTGCCGGTTACAGTTTAAACTGGTTTAAAAAGACATTTGCACCAGACGAAGACTTTGGTGACTTTGTGGCAACGGCTGGTCAAGCCACACTTGGAAGCCAGGGACTGCTGTTTGCTCCTTACATTGTGGGTGAACGGGCGCCATATGCGGATGCAGATATTCGCGGAAGCTTTATTGGTATTGATGGGACCCAAACCCGGGCGGACTTTGTTCGTGCCGTCATGGAGGGAATCGTGTTCTCATTCCGTGACATTTTGGATTTGTTTGCAAGCCAGGGGAGTCAGTTTGATACCGTGGTTTCCATTGGTGGTGGTGCAAAGAGTCCACTGTGGTTACAAATGCAGGCGGATGTCTTTAACACAAAGGTCGTTAGCTTAAAGAACGAACAGGGGCCTGGTCTTGGCGCTGCCATGTTGGCCGCCGTGGGACTTGGTTGGTTTGAATCAGTGGCTGAATGTGCAGAAACGTTTGTGCAATTTGGCGCCGAGTATCAACCCATTCCCGAAAACGTGGCACAGTACGAAGAACTTCATGCGCTCTATAAGAAAATTTATGCAGCAACGGCAGACGTTAGTCACGAACTATTAGCGTTCCGCCGGGGCGTTCAGAACTAAAATTCAATGACTTTGCTTCCATAGTATTCACCGAAAATACGCCCATTCGTGTTTTTGCGACGATACGGGGTTCAGTGAGGTTTATACTAATGGTAAAAATGCAAGGTAGGAACAACTGTTGGCTAGAAAAGTTTTAAACCAAGATATTATGCGTGATGTAAATCAGAAGTTGGTGTTACAACAAGTTTTTAATGAGGGACCAATTTCCCGGATCGATGTTTCTAAACGTTTGAACCTCAATAAATCAACGGTTTCAACGCTATACAATACGTTAAATGATGAATCACTGGTGGTTGAACTGGGTGAGGGTGCGGCGTCATCAAATGGTGGCCGTAAACCAATTTTCACGAAGGTCAACGCCCACTGGGGGTACACCGTTAGTTTTGAAATCGGCTACCACCACCTTCACATGATGGTCAATTATTTGGATGGCGAAATTGTGTCGTTCAATAATTATGAAATTGATCGGTTAACACTGGCAGCAATTACCCAGCTGATGATTGCTAAGGTGCGTGATGTGCAGGTTGCGGATACAAACCGTGGCCTACTGGGCATCAGCATTGCTGTTTCTGGGATTGTGGATGATAACCGGGTAACGGACTCGCCGTTTCTCGACATGACGAACTCAGATCTTCAGGGACTGTTTGAACAGACCTTTGATGTGCCTGTTGTCCTGGAAAACGAGGCGAACCTATCGGCAATTTATGAACGTGACTTTAACAGTGCGGGCGATTTTGCCAATACGCTCACGGTTAGTATCCATAAAGGGATCGGTGCCGGAATCATCATCAATCGTCAACTGTATCGTGGTCTTCATGGTGAGGCTGGTGAAATTGGCCGGAGCATCATGATGGATGCAAACGTTGGCGTGATGGGGCGGTCCCAAAAGGTTGAAGATTACTGTTCGGAGGATGCCATCATTGGATTTGCCCGGGCCGTCAAGGGTGATGAAACCCTCCAACGGCAGGATCTTGTGAACCTCTTTTTGGCGGATGATGCGGACATCAAGCGGATCCTCGGTGAATTTTGTGCGGCCATCTCCAAGATTTTATTCAATGTGGCCACCAATTTCGATCCTGAGGTCATGTACTTAAACTCGCCATTAATCGAAGCATTGCCTGAATTGCTATCCGAAATTCGCCAAGATTACCGGACCATTGCGGGAACTAATCCCCGGATTCAACTTGCACAAAACACGCAGTATGCAACGTTGCTTGGTGGTTGCTCATTGATCACGCACCGGGTTCTTAACATGGATGACTACATGTTGAAATTTTAGGACGTGGTGCCACCTCTGAAATGTAAGGCCCAATTGATGTATAAGGTAGTATTCCAAAAAGATAAAAGGTGAAGATAGATTGCACCGGGACATAAACAAGCAAAAACAGCGGATGCCTACTAAGGGCAACTCGCTGTTTTTTTGTAACGGTTAGACTTAATGATTAACGTTTCTTTTTGAAAATATGAAACCCAAGAATCGTTGCGCTAATCAATAGTGACGTGGCTAGGATGGTGAGAAGCGCTGGTATTTCTTGACTGGTTGCTGGCAAGGCAGCAGTTTGTTTTTTAGAAGAAGTGTTATTGGCCGCATGATTTGAACCTTGTGACTGCCCATTTGCATTAACACCAGAGTTTGTAGGTTGGTCAGTCGTTGCGCGTGACCCGGCAACTGTTGTCCCAGGGTTAGTTATGCTCCCTGTACCAGTACCACTGTTGTTTGGTTGCAATTTATTAGTTTCGCTAGTGAGGCTTTCACCACCATTAGATGAGGCACCATTATTGGAATTGTTGCCTGAATTACCAACGTTGGCGTTACCACCGTTACTGCCATTACCGTTAGTATCGCCACCACCGTTAGTACCACCAGTGTTGCCACCGTTATTGCCATTTGAGTTGTCATTGGCAACGGTTATAGTGACAGGAGCACTGTTTTTTGTTTGGCCATCATTTGTTGCAACAATCATTACAGAAATGATTTCATCGGCAGTTAAAGTACCGGTATCAACGGTAAAGGAACCGTCAGGGTTGACCGTTGCGGTCTTCGTTGAACCATCGGGAAGTGTGACAACGGCGGTGAAGGTGGTCCCGTCAGGGATCGGTGTTTCTAGATCAACGTGACCAGAGACACTCGTATCACCAGCAGTAGCGGGGTTCACCGTTGGAGAGGCGACATTATAGTCATCCAATGGATTGGTTGGTTGACCTGCCTGAACCGTAATGGTCGTGGTTTGACTGTCCTTAGTGTTTTCACCGTTAGTTGCTTGAATCTTAACACCGATGATTTCATCGGCAGTTAAAGTACCGGTATCAACGGTAAAG
>NZ_BQXN01000034.1:0-18106 GCF_045862745.1 Furfurilactobacillus entadae
TGAGTACCTTCTAATCCTTCAACACCATACGTTTGAAATTTATTAACCCAGTCAATAATTGTTTGTCTACTTGGAATATCGTATCTGTGGGTCAATGTCGTACTACCAATGCCCGCTAAGTATTCAGCGACAATTTTTGCTTTAAATTCATAATTATATTTAGCCATAGTAAAACCCCCAGAGTTGGATTTTGTCCAACTCTGGGGGTTCACTTCATGAAGCATAATGCCTCGGAGGTGTTTTTTTAGTAATCTAAATCATAGTCGTCATTGTCGTCACTATCTGCAAGTTGGTTGAGTAAATCGCTGGACTTGTTTATCCCACGCCATACAGCTTTAATTTTACCATCTTCATTTAAAGCGGTGTATAACGACATGGCCTTAGATCTTGGGTCATATACCTCTCCGCTATCTTTAGTTTTCATGTATAAGTTGGCGTAAGATCCGTTGATAGTTCTGTAATTGTTGGCGATTGCTGCACTGATTGAAGTTGCTTGCCATTCTTCAAAATTAGATCCCGCATTCTTTCCCTCTTTCATAACCTTTTGAATGTTTTGAGCGGAAGAAAGCGCGTCTTTTGTAGCATAGCTATCAGGAAGCTTTTTAACTTGAACTACTAAATCTTCTGAAGCAACGTATCCGTTGTAGATAGACTTCTCTGTTGGATTGTTTAAGGCTTTTGCAACAATGGCTTCATCGTGGGTAACCTTGTCTACTCTCCGAGATTGCCAGGACCAGATATCTGCATTTCCGTTATTTTCGTAAGAAGTAACAGTTACATGTCCAACAAGCATCGCCATCACAATAACGCCCAAAGAACCTAAAGTTAAGTACATTGGGAGTTTGAATTTGTTTCTGAATGCTATAAAATCTACAATCAACCAGATAAGAAACCCGATGAAGCAAAGTATAGCAATTATGGCGATTGTCACAATTATTAAACTAAATATATGTGCAGGTGTCACGATAAATCCCCCTAGAAGTTAATTATTCAATTATAAATGTTCTTAACCATAGTATCTATACTTTTAAGTATTTCAGGGGAAACGTTTCTTTCGTTGTAGGTGTGCCGCATCGGATTAATAACTATTGATGTTTTGGCGAAAGACGATCAGTCTTAAACTTTTGAGGAATCACGTTCCATCAGGGCTTGATGTAATTCAGCACGTAACTTCATGTTTTCCTGAACCAATGTTTCTCTTTCAATTGATATTAATTTATCTGAAACTTCATACGTTGATTCTTTTGGCATCCAAAACGATCTTCTATCCTTGAACTTATGGCGAGCCAACCGCACCTCGTTCACTAAAGATACGTGTCGAAACCAAGAAACCCATTTTATAACCATTGAAAGTGAAAACCGGTACTTTAAACCGATTATTTCGTAAGAAGAGAACCCCAATTGATGCTCATGAACAAGTTCAATTTTGAATTTTCTTGAATATTTAGTCATAAAAACGCCCCATAATTATTAGACGTGTATGCCTAACAATTATGGGGCGTTTCATTATTTCACTTAGAACCGTGCTCGGCCAAGTGCATGTTGCGCTGCTAAGTTCAGGAGGCTCCATTGACGATCAAATCCTGGCTGGAAGAAGAAATCAGCACTTTCTAAATCTTCCAGTGTTAGCTTTTGTGCCACGGCTAACGCTAAAACATTGCCCTGCGCCGTAATGTCGTAGTCAGACAGGACTGCACCACCCAACAACTGGTGTGTCATTGGATCAAACGTCAGACTCACGTGAACCGTTGTGTTCCCAGCACGTTCAGGAACGTACGTTGGCCTCAACGTGTCCTCGTAGTCACTCGTTGCCACGGTAATGCCTGCGCGACCTGCCGTAAACGTGTTCAAACCAGCAGCCGCAAAGTGCAGGTCAAAGACACTGAGCGCTGAGGCACCAACAACACCCTTGAATGGAACGGCTGGTGTGGTTTCAAATAAATGGTTGACCAGATATTGTGCCTCACGCCGGGCTGTCGTTGCCAGCGCAATTGGCATTGGTTTTCCTGCTGGAATGGATAACGGCAGCACTGCATCCCCAATGGCATAAACGTCAGGTAAGTTTGTCTTAAAGTATTCATCAACATCAATGAACCCGCGATCCGTCAGGTTAACGGTCCCCGCTAACCACCCTGTGTTTGGCTTAACACCAGCAGCACAGATGACTAAATCAGCAGGATAACTTGCGGTCGACGTCTTCACAGCAGTGACGCTATTTGTCCCTTCAAAGGCGTCAATGTGGGCACCCATGGCTAATGTAATGCCTTCAGCCGTCAACTTATCGGTCACAACATCCGTCAGCGCCTCGTTCAGGTAATTCCCCAGTGGCCGATCGATTATGTCCAACAGCGTAACGTGCTTGCCCGCTTTGGCGAATACTTCGGTGGCTTCGATTCCGATGTAACCAGCGCCAATCACCGCCACATTCTTAATGGCATCATCTGAAAGGGCCGCCTTAATCTTGCTAGCCCAGTCATAACCACGCATTAAGTAAATGTTTGAAAGGTCATGACCCGGAACCGGTAGAACAGTCGGTGTGACCCCTGAGCTTAAAATTAATTTATCATAGGCCACTGTTTCCGTTTCACCAGACACAACGTTCTTTACCGCAACCGTCTTGTCGTCTGCGTTAATGGCCGTTACCTCGTGGTTATTGAAAACATGGCCGCCCTTATTTTCGATCTCTTCTGGCCGAAAGTTCCGGACATCATCTTGGCCCGTGACCTGATCCTCTAAAAACAATTCCATCCCACATGACATGAATGAAACAAAGTCACCGGCTTCATAAATTGTGACATCAACATCACGATATTTATCTAGTAACTCAATTGCTGATTCATGACCACCATGTGATGCACCTACAATAACAACTTTTGTCTTTTCCATGACCAATAAGCCTCCTGTGTTATGTTTCGGTTTAGAATAGTTCTAATCATCTTTACCCTTTAACCATAAAACTAACACAACTAAGTTGCAAGCAATCTTTTCTAAAATATGGTTTACGCCGCTGATTAAGCCCCGCATTGCGCGCTTTTTGATCACCAGATTTTTTAAACGTTGTTCCCCCTTGACCAGTTAAAAATTCAACCATTTGCCGATTAACCTTTTATTTCTCCTAAAAGGGACGGTTCACTTGATAAGCTCACCATAAAACATGGTATACTCAATGACACTAAAATCTTATTTAACGAGGACATTGTTTACATGAAGGAACAGGTTACAAATTCTGATGCAAAACCCGGACCCAGTCCGGTATTTACTCAACCAGAAGCCACGCTTCTCACCACGTTTGCCAGTGATTCAACCACTGGTTTAACCGAAAATGACGCCGCTACCCGGTTAGCCAAGAACGGTCCGAATGAACTGACTGCCCAAGTAACTCCCAAGTGGGTGATTTTTCTCCGGCAGTTTAACAACGTGATCATCTACATCCTGTTGTTTGCGGCGGCCTTTACGTTGCTCATTCGCCACTATTCCGACGCTGTGGTTATTGGCCTTGTCGTGATCATTAACGCCCTGATTGGTTACTTCCAGGAGGTCAATGCCAGTAACGCGCTTGATAAAATCAAGTCCATGCTATCCACGGAGGCAACCGTCATTCGGGATGGCCAGCGAACCGACATTTCAGCCACCGGCCTTGTTGTCGGTGACATCGTGTATCTTGAAGCGGGTGATAACGTCCCAGCTGATTTACGGATTCTTGATGCTGATAATCTTCGAATTCAGGAAGCCGCCCTCACTGGTGAACCAGATTCGGTGCTTAAAACCTTCGCACCATTAGCTGATCCCCTGACGCCACTTGCCGACAGAACGAACATGGCCTATGCCAGTACTGCCGTGACCAACGGGAGTGCAACGGGCATCGTGGTGGCAACGGGCCATGCAACCGAGCTTGGCCAAATTGCCACCGACGTTTCTGATGCCAAACAAACAAAGACACCTTTGATGAAGGAACTGGATCACCTTGGTACATGGATCTCCTACTTCATTATCGCGGTTGCCATCGCTCTGTTTGTATTTGGTTGGGTGCAACATCTCTATGCGTTGCCAACATTAGCATTGGCTGTGATCACCATGATTGTTGGGTCCTTACCAGAAGGGCTCCCCGCCTCCACATCCGTCATCTTGGCGATGGGGGTTAACAAAATGGCGAAAAATCACGCCATTGTCAAAACCTTACCTTCCGTTGAAACACTTGGCGCAGTCGACATCATCGCCACCGATAAAACGGGAACATTAACTAAAAATGAAATGACCGCTCAAGACATTTTTACAGCCGATCATCACTATCAGGTCACCGGGACTGGTTACCAACCTACCGGGACCATTAAAGAACACGATTCATCAGTCGACGTCCAAAGTGATCCCATTCTTCGTCAATTACTCATCAGTGGTTTTGAAGCCAACGACACCATGTTGCAGGAAGAAGCTGGTCAATGGGTACTTAACGGGGAGCCAACAGACGGTGCGTTCCTAACGCTTTACCACAAGGGGCTCGGCATGACGCCACCAGCATATGAAGAGCTGGACCGAATTCCGTTTGACTCTGACTACCGGTACATTGCCCGCCTAGATGTCACTGAAACGGGCGCTCATGAGGTCTTCATCAAGGGGGCTCCAGACAAGCTATATGACATGGCGCTGGCAAAGGACCCGACGTTTAACGTTGATCACTGGAATGATGTGATTCATTCATTGACCACCGAAGGAAAACGGGTCGTTGCCGTTGGTCGTCAGCTTGTTGACGATAACGTCACCGAAGTCACTCACACTACTCTGGCTGCTGGTATCGACTTTCTCGGGGTGGTCGGGATTATTGACCCGCCTCGTGAGGAAGTCATCGACGCCCTAAAAGAAATGCGCACAGCTGGCGTGAAGGTCAAAATGATCACCGGTGATCATCCTGACACTGCTGCCGCCATCGGTCGCCAACTCGGCCTTGCTGACGACATCCACACCATCACCGGTGCGGAATTAGATCAGTTATCGCCTGAAGAATTGAAGGCGACGATTGGTCGTTATGATGTCTTTGCTCGGACCACTCCCAGCAACAAATTAGCGATCATCAACGCCTATCAAGAAAATGGCAAGGTGACCGCCATGACCGGTGACGGGGTTAACGATGCACCCGCATTAAAACAAGCGGATATCGGTGTTGCCATGGGAATCAAGGGCACCGATGTCGCGAAGGATGCCGCCGACATGATCTTGGTTGATGATAACTTTACGACCATGACCAAGGCGATCCGTGAGGGCCGTCGGTTGTACGACAACATTAAAAAGACGATTGCTTTTCTGTTGCCGACCAGTTTTGCTGAAGGGCTGATCGTTGCCTTTAGTATCTTGATGCAACAACAGCTACCATTAGTACCCACCCAGTTATTGTGGATCAACATGGTCTCTGCCGTCACGATTCAGTTTGCGTTCATTTTCGAACCAGAAGAGACCGGGATCATGCACCGACCGCCACGAAAGACCGGGACAGCGTTGATGAATCGCCACGATGTGTTCCAGATGATGTACGTTTCTGTTTTAATCGCCGCCATGGGGTTATGGTGCTTTGATTGGCTGACCAACAGTGGGGTTAGCCATGTAATTGCCAGCACCATCACGGTCAACGTCATCATCATGGGGAAAATCTTCTACCTGTTTAACATTCGGACGCCCCACCTCGCCTTGTCGCGCAATTTGTGGAGCAACCCGATGGCCTTTGTTGTCATTGGCCTTCTGCTGGTTCTTCAAGCGGCCCAAGCCTACATCCCATTCATGCAGGACGTCTTCCAAACGGGCCCGATGTCCTGGGCTCAGTGGGGCATTGCAATTCTTGCCGGCTTGGTTACCCTCATTGTGACCGAAGCAGATAAGGGGCTCCGACTGCTTCACGCACGGAAGCAACATCGCTCACGCTTGTAATTCTCAGATGGAAAACAGATTCACGTTCCACCATTTAGAATAACCATTAATGCAAACCGGCTGGTTCCCTAAAAATTGGGACCCAGCCGGTTTTGTTTTCACAGTATAGCCAGATCAAACTCGCAGACCAACTTCACGTTAGATTTATGCAGAAGGCCTACCGCGAACATCCGTTCTAATGTAAAATAAAGTGTTGAACTAAAACATAAAGGATAAACTCATGAAAAAACGATCACGCACACAACATAAATTCTTCACCCTGTTAACCACCCTCATCATTGTTCTGGGCGGTTATTATCTTCACGCTCATCCCCAGACGCTCACACCGTTGGTTCACGCAACGGGCGTGAAATCGGTCACGCACAAAATCACCAACTCGGCGGCTAAGCTTACTAAGGCAACGCCAGCCGCCACTGCAAAGGGCGCCAAAGTTCCCCAGGACGCAACTGACAGTCAGCTGTTAGCGCTCACCTTTGATGCAAAAAAATACCCCGAAAATTATGCCAACTTGGGAAAAGCGACCCTCACAAAACTGCAAATTAAGGATGCCGTTAACCATAGTAACGGGAACGCTTGGTACAGTGTTGATCCTCTCGACAGCCTCGGCCGGAGTGGCGCCGGTCAAGCGCTCGTTACCTATGATTCTGTTAACGCAACTTCTAAAATGAAACGGCCGCCATTTGCCGAAAGTGCCGATCCTTCCGGCTACAAGGGCAACAACCGGATCGCTCAACTGACCGGCTACCGTGGCTACTTCTACAACCGGTCCCACACCCTCGCTTGGTCATTGGTGGGAAACCTCGGTGGCGGTGCAACATCTAGTAATGCCATCATGCAACGGGCAAACTTAACAACGGGCACCCGGGCCCAAAACGTCGGGACTAACGGGCGGAGCACCAGCACAGCCGGCGGGATGGCCTACGCAGAAACTGCGATTCGAACCTTTGTCCGGAATCGCCCCAACATCCCCGTTTATTACGTTGTTACGCCGCTTTATCAAGGATCAGAACTGGTTCCCCGCGGCACTCACGTCCAGGCCATTAGTGCAACGGATGACGGCGCTGGTCTTAACATTAACGTTTACGTTTTCAACAACCAAGCCGGAGCAACCATTAATTATGCCACTGGGAGTTGGACAACCGGTTCATAACCACGCTTATTCGTTAGAATCCTTTCTGGAGGCTCCACCACATGGAAAAATTAAAAACACGCCTCGACTCGTTCAGTGATGACATCATCTCAATCATCATTACGATCATGGTTCTAAACATTCACGCGGTTGTTTCCGATAATTCGGCGGCCTACCTCGTCCTTGGCAAAGAAATCGGGATCTACCCCATCAGTTTCTTTTACATTGCAAACATGTGGTACCAACACGCAACTGTTTTCAATGAGATTAAAACGATGACTTACCGAATCTTGATCTTAGATTTTCTCTTTTTAGCATCACTTTCATTAATTCCACTCCTCACCGGCATGATGGCGGGCCACACAACACGCATCACGGTAATGGCTTACGGCGTCCTTTCGTTTATCGTCGGCGCGTTTTTCCGCTACCTTAGTCGGGCAATCGTCCACTTTCGATACACGGATAAAACGGATATGGCCAAGGTCTACGTCAAAATTTACGGCTACAATAACCGCATTTTAAACGGTCTCAGTGTTGTCACCATTATTCTGGCCTACTTTAAGCCTGCGTGGGCGATCATTCTTTACCTCATCTACCCAATCTGGAATTTTCTCAGTAACAGTAGTGACCGTCAGGAAATGTACGATGTTGAACAGCTCACAGAAGCACAACGGGCAGAGTTTCTTGATTTTTCTACGGCTGATCGGAAAGCCTTCCGTGAACAACATGATAAAATCGCTGCGCTAGCCCAGTCGAACGTCGCGGCAGCCCCTGTCGAAACTGCGGCGCCAACAACGCCAGCAACACCTGAGTCAGCTCCCGTTAAAACGGTGGCACCTCAAACACAGGAACAAGCACCCCACGGCGATCGTCAACGCCATTGGCAACAGTGGCTAGATCAAAACGTCGATCCGGAAATGCAACAGAAAATCAAGCACGGGTACCGGCCCACCGAGGAACAGCGCGAACAGTGGGCAAAATGGTTTAAAGAGCAACGGCACCAACGCCACAATGATCAGCAACATCACTCAAACTAGCAAAAAACCACTTTTCCTAAGGGAAAAGTGGTTTTTTGTTTGAATCGATTTTACAGTGTGACGCTTAATCATTGATCTTCAGCGTTTGAATAACAGCCGCCGCTTCAGTAAAGAGGTCGCTAATGATCTCCGCCACGGGCCGTTCTTCCGTCACCATACCGGCAATTTCACCCGCCATCACGGAATCATGCGCCACGTCACCCTCAAACACGGCCTTCGATAAGGACCCTAACGCCAACGTTTCTAATTGTTCCCGTGAGGCCCCCGCATTTTCTAATTCTAAGTATTTTTCCGTCAGTGGATTTTTAATCGCCCGAACTGGTGCTCCAAAGCGTTGCCCCGTTACCGTGGTGGCTGTATCATCTGCCGCCAAGACAGCCTGTTTAAACGTTTCTGGGATGGGTGTTTCGTTTGCGGCTAAAAAGCGTGTTCCCAGCTGAACCCCTTGCGCACCAAGTGCATAGGCCGCCGCGATTCCCCGACCATCAGCAATCCCGCCGGCAGCAATAACCGGAATATCAACGGCTGAGGCCACCTGAGGAACCAGTGCCATCGTTGTCGTTGCACCAATGTGACCACCAGATTCCATACCTTCTGCGACGACAGCAACGGCACCAAGTTCCGCCATCTTTTGAGCAATTTTGACAGATGGGATCACCGGAATCACCTTTATCCCCGCAGCGGTTAGCGCCGGCATGTACGGCTTAGGCGTTCCTGCCCCCGTCATAACGATTGGAACCCGTTCTTCAATGATAACGTCAACCATATCTGGAATATTATCCATCATCAGCATCAAATTGACCGCAAACGGTTTACTCGTCCCCATTTGAATCAGCCGAATTTCATTGCGTAATTCCTCTTTATTAAAGCCCGCAGACGTTAAAACGCCTAAGCCACCGCCATTTGAAACGGCGATCACCAATTCATGTCGTGAAATTCGTGCCATTGATCCCTGAATGAGTGGATATTTTGTTCCCAGAATATCTGTCAGCGCTGTCATTTCTTATTCCTCACTTTTCAATCGGTCGTTTGTCATTAGGCCCAGCGTTTGTTCCAGTTCGCTTTCGAATCCATTCTGTTACCGCAAAGACCATTTAATTCAAATATAGCACGTTCCACAACAGATGCCACCACTATTATTAAACCGCGGTGGCTTCAATAAGTAATCGCTTTCAGTATTTACAGGCATGTAGCCAATAATCACCACAAAAAAATGGTTCACCGCCCCAACAATTCTGTCAGCAAGTGAACCACTTTTTAATTAATTTAACGACATTACCGTTAATTCATCCGCGACCGGATAAAAAACGGGGGTCGTCCATGAGAGCATTTCCGTCGTTAACTGTAGCTTAACGAGTGCCCCCCGATGGTAGGGTTCAAAATACAGTGTCCGACTCTCACACACGGCCGCCGCCCGGTACACCGAATACGTTTGTTGATGATCCGTATTCTTTGGAACGGCCACACCATCTAGCAACCGCCAACTGCTGACAATCGCTGCCGCTTCGTCAGCTGGTTGATCCGCCCGTTCCTTGAAGTATGCCGCCCGAACAAACCGGGATGATGGACTGTATGAACCCGGTGGAATGGCTTTCCCAGATAAGTTTCCCGTCGTCACCTTCGGGGTGTTCAGTGGGACCGTGCCCGCCAAGAAATCAGGCGTAAACGTCACGTACTGGCCCAACCGGTCTAGCTCACGCTCAAAGTTTGGAACGTTCGTCAAAATTCCCAGTGGATCAGCCACCACACGCATCGGGATCGTCGTTGGTTCAATGGCCACCATCTTCCCCGTCCGGTCCGCCACCGCAAAGTGCAGCTCTGGCCGACCGTAATCACGATTACTGTACGTTGCCGCCATTAATTGAACGTCCGCCAGATGGTCAATCACTTCATCAACGGAACGAAACTGCCCAAGTAACCAGAACACAAATTCATACGGGGCTAACTGCACCCGATCATCGCGACGTGAGACAGCAAGTTCCGCCCCGTTTGCAAACGTCAGCTTTTGTGCCGTCAGTCCCCATTCGTTAACGCCATCCGAAAGGTCGATTCTGTGACCATCCTGAAAGGCACTGCCCACCATCGCATAACGATTGGTGTGTGTTTGACCATCAAAATCGCTTTCCCATTGATAATTTCTTGGAATAAACGCTGGTTGGTTAGCCAGCACCGGCCAGTCCATGGTGCGCGACAGCACATGGGTCCCGTCACACGCAATTTGAAAAATACTTGTACACATCGTTTTCTCCGTTTACGCGGCATTACGCCGACGAATCCGACTTAAATGAAGGTAGGCAATGAAGTGGAAAATAATGCCCGCCAGCAAGAGCAACCCGCCAACCCAAATGTTCCACATTGAACTTATAATGGCTAATCCATACAAAATCATCGACCAGATTGGATCACGTTTGATCCGAAAGTTCAGGACAAAGTGATCTCGATCAAGGAGCTCTTGGTGCCCCGCCAAATAGTGGTACATCAGGTAATAAACTGCGGAGATCATGAACGCTACCGCAGAATAAATCATGAAGGCCACCCGAATGTCCGCCTCATTTCGTCCGGCGAGCGCAGTGGCGACAAGGCTCATTGGATAATCCAACAGCGTCACACTGAACATGGACAACAGGTTGATGAGGTTCATATTACGATCGATCGCCTTCAACATGACAAAATAATCATGATGAAAAAGCCACAACGTGCCGACGTAAAAGTACGAAACAATGTACGCTAAAAATTCTGGCCACTGTTCAACAATCGCTTGGGCAAGGTGTCCCTGGTGATAATTGGGGACGTGAAACTCTAACACTAAAATTGTAATTAAAATGGCAAAAACGCCATCACTAAACGCTTCTAACCGCGTTTTTGAAATCATCATTTACTTGTCCCACCTGTCTCATCACGAACTTCATAATGAATCGTGTGGTCTTCACTGTACGCAAACAGTCGTTTTGTATGCGCCTGATCAAAGTACCCAAGGTCCAACACGTGGTGACCATTCTCCGTCACCATGCCGTGGTAGGCATCCAGCAAGAAATTACGAATGCCCTTTGCTTCGTTCATTAGGACCTCCGTGCGCTCAACGGAAGCTGCCAGCGTGTAGCCCTCATCCAGCATCAGCTTGATGCCTGATGCCTTTAAAAAAGCATCATACCCATATTCGCGGGCCGCCTTTTCATCGATTCGTTCTTTTGATTGTAAGTATCCTTTCGATTCCCAATAACGGAGCTGTCTGGTTGACGTCCCCGTCATCTTGCTCAACTCACCGATTCCAAAGATCAAGTTTGCCGTGCTGAAAATCTTCCCGTTACTCATGCTTCGTAAACTTGGTTGTGCCATAACTTTACCGCCTTCACACTGATCCTGACATCCGGTTAACTTTCTGGATCAAATTCCAACAGCATTTTCCGGTGCCAAATATTTGCCTCCAAGAATGGTTGTCCATACGCTTCGAAGGACTGCTTCGCATAAAAGCTCACGGCCGTTTCCTGAGCCTCTAAATAAATGGATTTGTAGCCATCCGCCTTGGCATCTTCAATAATCTGGTTCAATAACTCAATCGCGTAACCACGGTGTCTTGCCCAGTCGATGGTGGCAACCCGTTGAACTTGAAGAATATTCCGATCCAAGCGTTTCGTCCGCGCCGTTACAACTGGTGCCTCGTGGTTATACCCCACGTAGTGAACGGCATGCACGTCCTCACCGTCTAGTTCCAACTCCTTATCAATTCCTTGTTCATCCACAAAGACTGCTAAGCGAACGGCCACAGCGTCGTTATACACTTGCCCGGCGTCCCCTTTTTGGGTCTTAATGACCAACTGTTTGTCCCGCTTCTTTTTACCCCAATGCAATAAACTCATTCACTCTGCCTACCTTTACCGTTTTATTCGTTGTAACCCATCACTTGAATCTGTTTATCATCCATTGATAACCGCGTGATACTCCCGTTTTTGGGGCGCACACTCAGATCAAATTTTCCGTTGCCAAAGCGTTCCATCAAACTTAACAGTGTGTTGCCGTGACTAATCACCAACACATTATCACCGTCAGCTAAATCTGCATTATGCCGGATCAATTCGAAACCTTGATCCACCCGGTGCCAGTACTCTTCATTATTTTCAGCATCATGAAACGGATCAACGGCCTTCATCATGTCCTTTGCAGTCGCAATGGAATGCTCAGCCACAATTTCCTTAAAACTGGTCAACCCATGCGGACGGCCAACCTGATCCCAAACGTAATTCATGTTGTCCCCTTCAAACGACCCGTAAAACTGTTCCCTAAAAAACGGGCTGCTTTGCGCATGAGTCACGTTTGTCACGTGGTTTGCCGCCAAAATCGTTGCGGCCGTCTGCTGGGCACGGGTGGTGTCTGAACAGTAAGCTGCCGCAAATGACACATTAGCCAGCCGTTGTCCAGCAGTGGCGGCATCCGCCAACCCCTTTTCGGTCAGTGGTGAATTACTCCACCCCTGCAATTTATTGTAAATATTAAAGTATGTTTGTCCGTGACGCACTAAATAAAGGTTAACTGCTGCCATCTGAACCACTCCTTTTTTTACATGAACGACATTTTTCTCGTTGCTGATTGCTAATCATCCTAAAAACGATGGTTACCGTTCCTTTTATTATACACGACACCACCCCCGCATTTAGTCTTTAAGACCGGTTAAAGTTTATGTAAGGTGACTTTTTACATAGTTCATCGTATCAAAGCATCGTGGTACACTAGGTCATATGCTTTTAGCCTTATTACTGTTACATTCATTATGAAAAGGAACGGAGCTTCATGCGTAAGTTGCAATCGAAATTGAATACCAGAATTGGTCTCTTCTGGCTACTTGTGTTCGTTTTTTGGGCCAAAACAATGTTGGCCTACACAATGGATTTCCATCTAAGTGTTGGTGATCCGTTGGCAGGGTTCGTCATGATCATCAATCCCATTGGGACCAGTTTGCTGCTCTTCGGCCTTGCTTTTTATGCGCGTCGAGCACGCTTCTTTTACCCAATTCTGGGTGTTACCTATGTGTTAAACACACTATTGTTATACCTCAACGTCATTTACTTCCGTGAGTTTACGGACTTTATGACCGTTTCCACCATGACCGGGTACGATAAGGTCAACCAGGGGCTCTCCGGGAGTTCGTTGGCGCTCACAATGCCGCACGACGTCTTCTTCTGGGCAGACCTAGTCGTCTTAGTCTTGCTATACCTTTTCCGCTGGTTGAAGTTCGATAAACTCGCTCTTCCCAAGAAGACTGGCTTTGCGATGACTTCATTTGCGATTATGTTTATCATGGCAAACTTGGCCCTCGGTGAAGTGGATCGTTCACAGCTCATGACCAGAACGTTTGACCGGACCTACGTGGTTAAGTACCTGGGCCTCGACTTTTTCACCGCCTTCGATGGCGCCAGCGCATGGCACACCTCCGCGATGCGCGCTGCGGCCACGAAGTCAGAGCTCAAAACGGTCACGGACTTCACTCAGTCACACTATGCGGCCCCAAATAGTTCCATGTATGGTGCCGCCAAGGGGCGCAATGTGATTGTGATCCACTTGGAGAGTTTCCAACAGTTTTCAATTGATCGAAAGGTCAACGGGAAAGAAGTTACGCCGTTTTTAAACAGCATTTACCATTCAAAGGATACCTACGCCTTTGATAACTTCTTCCACCAGGTCGGCCAAGGGAAGACCTCCGATGCTGAAAACATGCTTGAAACAAGCACCTACGGCTTACCGCAGGGTTCCCTGTTCGCTCAGCTTGGCTCTGACGAAACATTCCAAGCCGCACCGGCCATTTTGGAGCAATCACCAGAACATTACACAACGGCGGTGTTCCACGGAAACGTCCCAAGTTTCTGGAACCGGAACAACGTTTATCCAAACCTTGGTTATCAATATTTCTTTGCTCAGGAATACTACAATACCAGCGGCAGTCGTTCCATGGGTTATGGGTTAAAGGACAAGTTACTGTTTGACGATTCCGTTAAGTACCTTCAACACTTACAGCAACCGTTCTACGTGAAGTATTTGACCGTCACGAACCACTTCCCGTTTGACCTTGATAAGGAAGATCAGGATCCTGATTTCAAAACCACTGATACTGATAGCTCCGTGGTTAACAACTACTTTGTCACGGAACATTACCTTGATCAATCCGTAGAAGAATTGTTTAACTTCTTAAAATCCTCCGGGTTGTACAACAACTCAATGATCGTGATCTACGGAGACCACTACGGCATTTCTAACTCTGAAAACAAGAGCTTAGCCAGTGTCCTTGGCAAGAATCCCGATGATTGGTCCAGCTTTGATAACGCCCAGCTTCAACGGGTGCCCTTCATGGTCCACATTCCGGGCAATGGTCACGGAAAAATTGAACACCAGTACGGCGGCGAGATTGACGTTGAACCAACCATCATGCACCTGCTTGGTGTCGGCACCAAACAGTACGTTCAGTTTGGGACAGACCTGTTCTCAAAGGACCACGATCAGGTCGTTGCCTTCCGGAATCAAGACTTTGTCACACCAAAGTACACCTCGATTTCTGGAACCATTTACGACAACAACACCGGAAGACAGGCTGATTTAACGGACGCCCAGAAAAAGAAGGTCGAAGCTGATCAAGCTAAAGTATCGAAGGAACTGAGCCTCTCTGATTCGTTAAACCAGAAAAACCTCCTACGCTTCTATGATCCAACCGGCTTTACCGCCGTTGAGCCAAGCAAATACAAGTACACAAAGGGACTCCAGCAAGCCGAAAAGATTGAACAAGACCGTGGCATTGGGAGCACATCGCTCTTTAGTCAAAACGGCAATAAATCAATTGAAGACTTGTATCATACCAACGCCCCCGAAGTAAACAGTAAGGGCCAGTAAACTGAATCTATGGCTCAAGCGCGCCAAATTAAAACGGCTGACTTCCCAATGGGAAATCAGCCGTTTTTGCTTACTTGAAACTATTAATTTCAGTATGATGTGCGGCCCACGGGTACGCCTTAACGACCCCGACAACCTTGCTCTTTGGCACAAAGCCGTAGTACCGACTGTCATTTGAAACAGACCGGTGATCCCCTAGAACAAAGTACATGTTCTTTGGAACCTTCGTGGCACCAATATTCTTGGTCCAATTTTCGTCATAGCTCAAACTGCTCAGCGTAAAGCCTTTGTAGTTTGATCCTGAATGAGGAAGCGGTCCTAATGTCCCGGATAACTGTTCGCGCTTACTGATGTAAGACTGATCTGCCAGCTTTCCGTTAATGTAGAGCTTTCCGTCGGCATGATAACTAATTGTATCGCCTGGTAAGCCGATGACCCGCTTAACGTACTTGATGCTATGATCCGTTGCTTGTGGATCAACGCCGTACGCATTAAAAACGATCACACTGTTGTGCTTGATCTTGGACTGCTTAAACGCCCACACTTTTTCATTGTTCTGTAAATTTGGTTCCATCGATGGTCCATCAACGCGAACATGCGCGACGAAGAGCCACTGAACAAGGACCGCTAATAAAACCCCAATGATGATTGGCCAAATCCAACCCATTACTTTTTTGATGTTAGACACATCCTCTCAATTGTCTCATGCCGGTAGTGCAAGTTTCGCGTCACCCCAAAACCGTCATTACTGACATTATACTAACTTTTTTGGGTAAACGGGTAGTTGAAAGGTGTCGCAATAACAATCTTTTATCTTTTTTCACCTAAATGACTCATTTAGTTAAGTAAATGAAGCACCAGCCTTAATCATTGCGTGATCAAACCGCCCTCGGTATACTGAGGGCGCTTTTAAAATCACTTGTCCACAATTGAAAGGAAGCTAACACGATGACTGAACGTTTTGAAGCAGACATTACCCCATTAAACGCCGAGAAGATTGGAACAGCTGCCCATGGCAAGGCAACGTTTACCGTTGAAGGTGATACGCTCACCATTGCCATCACCATGGATGACACCCCCGCTAACACACAGCACTGGGAGCATTTCCACGGGTTTGAAGATGGTCAAGATGCCGCCGTTGCAACCCAGGCACAAGACGTTAATGGTGACGGGTACGTTGATTTGATTGAAACAGGTGTTGTTTCAGGAACCACAATGGTCCCCTTCAACGACGCCCCTGAAACGATGAACATTCCGACGGATACATACCCCGTTTCAGACGCTCACGGTCACTTTGATTACGTTCAAAAAGTTCCGTTAGCCGCCATCAATCAGCAGTTTAGCGATGTTTTCAAGGATCAAACATTGGCTCTCGACAAACGGGTCGTTTACATCCACGGTGTTCCTGACACACTAGCACTGCCTGCCTCTGTGGCCGGTGCTGTTGGTGACTACGACGCCCACGTTACCCTCCCCATCGCGGTTGGTAAGATTCGGCGCGTCTAATCCTGCATGACACAAAACACCTCCATGTGTGCAAAAGCCACACATGGAGGTGTTTTTCGTTACCATACTAACTTATTTTTGACGCCGTAGCGCTTGAATTCGGACACCATCACGGCCCAATTCAAAGCAACTCCACAGGAAGATGGCGGCAGACACCCACATGTGCCAGTCGCCAGTCCCGCCCTTTTGGTACAACATCACAGTGTTGTATCCTGTCCAAATTAATAATGCAATCCATAGAATCATGACAAAGATCAAACTTGTCATTTGTGATTTTTGACTTGGCTGTTGACGCATGACTTAGCCCTCCTGTTTTGGCAAATGAACTGATGTGCTGTGTACTGGTCCGCGATGTTGCGGATTGGCTGCAAATGCCGCCGCATGGACGGCCGTGGCCGCTTCTCCAAAGCCTGTCGCAATCAGGGCCACTTTTCCTTCATAATTAGCTGTGTCACCAGCCGCATAAACACCGTCTACACTGGTCTTCATACTGGAATCAACCGCCACTTGCTGCCGGTATTGATCAAACTGAAGCGTCCAGTTTTCAAACACACTATGGTCCGACACAAAGCCAAAGTTGACGACTAAGTCATCCACGGTCAATTCCCGGTGATTGTCTGTTTTCATTTCCTTCAAGTCCACGGTGACCCGGTCATTAGCGGTGGCCGTTAAGGCTTGCGCCAAGTATGGCGTGACCTGTTCAACGCTAGATTCCGCCAATTTTGTCACGTTGTGTGGCAACGCCCGAAATTCATTCCGCCGGTGCATGAGGTACACCTGGCTGGCTACCGGTTCAAGCATCAGGGCGATGTCGATCGCGGCATCCCCACCTCCGGCAACCATCACGGAATGCCCCCGAAAATGATCAAGCTTTGGCATAAAGTACCACAAGTTTTTATTTTCAAACGTCGCCGCGTTTTCCACTGCTAATGGCCGTGGTGTAAACGCACCGTTCCCCGTTGTAATCAAGACCGTCTTGCTGTGGGTCACGCCTTGGTCTGTCGTTACCGTAAAATCGCCCAGCTGGCCACTAACGTTCGTCACGGTCGTGCCCGTCTTGATGTCCACTGGAAACTCAGTTAACTGCTGATGCAACTTGCTGATTAATTGTTCACCCGTAACACCGGAAAAACCAGCCACATCAAGAATTTGCTTTTCTGGGTATAGTGCGGCAATTTGTCCCCCAACGGCTGGCATACTCTCGATAACCTGCGTATGCAGTTCCTGTAATCCCGCATAAAAGGCGGCAAACATCCCCACTGGGCCACCACCAATGATGGTTAAATCGTACATTTCTTCGCTCATTATTTTTACTCCGTCTAAAATGATCTTAATGTTGGTCATTGTACCCGATTCTGACGTTTACGCAACCGGTTAACTCATGTTGCCACCATGACATTGAGTATACAGCATTCCATCACCTGATGGGCGACCACGTTCATTTCAAAAAAAAGACAGCGACCGCGGGTTAATCCCACAGTGACGTTTACCCAAAAAGTTGGAACTAAATAGTTTTGTTAATTAGGCAGTTAATTGCCGCTCGAAATCGAGTGGTGCTTGACCGCCTAATTTTATTTGAATTCGCTTTTGATTGTAATAATTAATCCAGGAATCGATTGCTTTGGTTAGCTCTGAGGCATTTGCGTAT
>NZ_BQXN01000035.1:0-17556 GCF_045862745.1 Furfurilactobacillus entadae
CCTCAGAGCTAACCAAAGCAATCAATTCCTGGATTAATTATTACAATCAAAAGCGAATTCAAATAAAATTAGGCGGGCAATCACCACTCGATTTCGAGCGGCAATTAACTGCCTAATTAACAAAACTATTTAGTTCCAACTTTTTGGGTAAACGTCAGGAATACAGTCCTTTTTGATTGGTCAGTCGCCGTTAACTAACTTGTGGTCTTATTTACTCAAGGTTACATTTTTGAAATTGTAGTTAACGCCGGCGGTATTATAGACCAGCCCGTGGAGATTGTTTCGTTGTAAGGTACCGCCCACACTGGATCCCCAGTAAAGTGGGATCACGCCTAAATCACGCGTCAACGTTGTTTGTGCCGTTTTGAGGTCCTGATAGCGTTTTTGAGCGTTGTTAGCGTCACTTCCAGCCGCTTGATCCATTGCTTGATCAAACGTCTTATCTGTCCATTTAGCCGCAATTTGATGGTTTGTGCTTTGGAAGAGTGATAAGAACGTTTCCGGATCATTGTAATCACCGCTCCAGCTTAGAACAGCAGCTTGATACTTGCCGGTCGTAATGGCACTTAACTGCGCCTTTAAGGGCACCGTCTGAATGTGCACGGTAATGCCCGGAAGTTTATTCCATTGTGACTGAAGGTACTCAGCAACCTGTTTACTATTGCCGGTATCGTTTGCTAGCAAGTTAATGGTCAACGCGGACTGACCGCTCGCTTTTAGACCGGCCCGGGCAAGGCGCGTTGCTTTCGCCATGTCGGCTGTGGTGACGGCTTTAACACTGGTTTCCTTGGCAAAATCGGCTCCCGTTTGGGGATTTTGCATCAGTTTTGCTGGTGTTAACCCGGTTGCTGGCGTGGAGCCATCCTGAAGGGTGTCGTTTGTGAGTTGCTTTCGATTAATGGCTAGCGATAACGCCTGCCGCACGGCCAGCTGCTGAAGTGGGGATTTGGTCGTTTGATTTAATCCAATGAACGCAGAGGCGGAACCAGCCCGGTAGTGATAAGCGGGATTGCTTTTTTCATTTGCGACCTGGCTGCTGCTCAACGTTGTCAGGTCCGTTGCCCCGGAGTTGTAGAGGTTCAAACTAGTACTTGCATCCTTTACAACTGCAAAATGAATGTTTTGTAGCTTGACGTGCCGTCGATCCCAGTACTGGCTATTACGTGCCAGTGTCCACTTTGGGTTCGTCCCGGTCCAGCCCTTAATGGTGAACGGCCCGTTGTAAACTTGAGCATTTGCTGAAAGGCCGTAGTGCTTTCCCTGTGCGTTAACGACCCGCTCATTTTGCGGGAAGAAAACGGGGAACCCGAGAAGTAGCTTAAAGTAGGGAATTGGCTTTGTGAGGGTGATTTTCAGCTTATCGGAACCAACGGCCTGAATCCCAAGACTCGAAACGGGGGCTTTGCCGGCCTGGATTTCATCAGCGTTTTTCACACCGCTGAATAAGTAAGCGTATTGACCGGCCGTTTTCGGGTCGTTGGTTCGCTGCCATGCGTACACAAAGTCGGCTGCGGTGACGGAATCACCATTGGACCATTTTGTGTTTTTACGAAGTGTGATGGTCCAGTTCAAACCATCTTTTGAAACTGTTGTTTTAGCGGCCAGCGCTGGTTGTGGTGTATTGTTTTTACCGATTCGGTAGAGCCCTTCATCGGAGTTTGCTAGCGCTGTCAGTGACGTGTTATCCGTTGCCTTGGACGGATCAAGGGAGAGCATTTCAGTCTGTTCAGTAACGTTTAGTGTGTGTTGATCTGCGGTTCGATGCTGGCCACAAGCGGCCAGGGTCAACGTTAAGGTGAGCAGTAAACCCACAGTGATGGCAGAGCGTTTCATTCGTGACATAAGTCAACCTCGTTTAGAATCAAAATTTTCAATGCCTGAAAAAAAGACAGCCCCCGAGGACTGTCTTTGGCAATAAAAAAATCACCAAGTCCGCGGGTTTATGACCCATGCAGACTTGATGATCAAAAAAAACTCATCAAAAGACGCCGGCACGGATACAATCGAGTATCACACTCAGATTGCATCCGTTTCTAACGGCGGTTACGCAACCTGATTACCAGCTTTGCCAAGTATTCAACTGAACGTTGGAAAATTGCATGTTGATGAATTCCTTTCGTTTAAACTGTCTTTTATTCATTGCCAATTAAGATACGCCACTCATAATTCATCTGTCAACCAATTATTTTATAAAACCTGTCGAAAAGATCCCGTTTTTTGGCGCAACTTATGGTAAATTATTAAAGAGTGATGAAACGAAAATAAAGGATGGACGCTATGTTTACACATCAATTGGACGAACACCTAGCTTTAAAATTGATCAGTGAAGAGGACGCGGAT
Source organism: Furfurilactobacillus entadae (assembly GCF_045862745.1). NCBI lineage: Bacteria > Bacillati > Bacillota > Bacilli > Lactobacillales > Lactobacillaceae > Furfurilactobacillus > Furfurilactobacillus entadae. Next base: position 2,341 of record NZ_BQXN01000035.1, read on the forward strand.
AAATTATATACATGGATCGACGAAGACCGTGCCGAATTTAGTAAGTGGCTGGCATGGGCAAACGACATGCAGTCCGTTGATGACGAAACTGGCTTTATTAACCATGCGCGTCATCAGTTTGCAGATGGCAAGATGCTGCCGTTGACGCTGGTGATCGATGGTCACGCGGTTGGTAGTATTGATCTACATAACATTGATTCAAACAATGCGCATGCTGAGATTGGCTACTGGCTCAGTTCACGCTACCAGGGACAGGGACTAATGACACGGGCCGTTGATCGGTTACTTACGATTGGATTTGATGAATTGAATCTACACAAGATCATCTTAAACGCCGATGTCAATAACAAAGCTAGTCAAGCCGTTGCTGAACGGTTAAACATGCATTTTGACGGGACACTTCGGGATCACGTTCTGATCAACGACACGTTCCAGAGTCTCGCCACCTATTCCATGCTTGAATCAGAATGGGAAGCACGGAGCTAAGCAGGCCCATCAGTTAGTCGTTTTCGCAATGTTTAAATCTGTTCAACAGGATTCAATTTAGGTACAATGGATTTAAGAAAAATTAATATTTTGTTAGAGTCGCATGCCAACGTGCTGTGAAAATCACTAAGGAGGTGAGCAGATGATCAATCCGCATCGTAATCGTAAGGGTCAAGCAGAAGAAAAACAAAATAACCAGTTACGGGTAATTACGAACCGGGCAACGGTCATTGCTCAAGATCGGACCACGTACGTTGGTGGACCACGGTTACAGAAAACGAGCTTTGTCAAGGCGGTGTATGACGCAACTGGCCGCCCAGTTGATCCACGCCTGGTCGAGGTGGACCTTAAAAACGTTGACTGGACAAAACCGGATGACTACCGCGTTAATTTGCGGTATACGAACCCAGGACGAACGGTGACAGCAACCGCACACCTTCACATTTTTTCGTTTAACGGCCAAGATGTCGTTATTCATGCTGGTGAAGATTTGCCGTTAGACCGGTCATTTGTTCGTGAATTGACGGATCCAGGGCAACACGGCGAACTGGGCGTTACGTTTGACGAAACGCCAAAGACGTTGCTTGTAAACAGTACCTATGGTGCAATGGTGACGTATACAGTAAATGGCGTCACGGCGGGCGCACACCAGGTGTTACGTATCATTGATAACTTTGTGACGGTTGAGACCGCCAACCAGACAACGTACGTTAACGGTCCACGGACTAACCCAGCGCGATTCATTAAGACACTGGTCAATGCCAATGGTGAACAAATCGACAGTGCCAAGGCAATCATTGATATGTCAGCGGTGGATTGGACACAGGCTGGTCGTTACCCGGTTCAAATTCGGTATACCGATCACGGCAAACGAATCAATCTGACCGCGTATCAAAACATCTTTAAGTTTACCGCCCACAACCAAATGACCATTGTCGGTGATGGTGATCCAATTCCCAACCGGTACGTTGCGGTAGCGCAAGACCAGTACGGTCGGGATCGAACACGATGGACCGAGATGCACTATAATGATTCAACGGCTGATCACAACATCCCAGGAACCTATAACGTCACGCTTAGCTTCGAGGTCAATGGCTCAACAGCCACCCTGCACCCAACGTTACAGGTTTTCCCTGAGGTGGTGCGTCCGCAAAGCGGCGCAACGGATATGACGATTCCGGTTCGCAGGGAAGACCTGCGGGCAATTAGTATCGCGACACGGCAAATGGCTGAGGCCAAACGTGGTGCCAGACACAGCATGCGGCATTCGAGTTCCCGCGTTGCTAATAATGCGGCGAAGGCACAAGCCCATGTTTCTTGGTGGCGCCGGTTGTTCCAGTCAGGCCGTTAACAATTAATGAACCAGCAAAAGGGGTTCCGTGCTAACGGAGGCCTTTTTTTGCGGCCTGACAGTTGTCACTAAGTTAGCTGAAATGATGGTAATTCAACTCATGACAGAATAAACTAGAGTTAATTTGAAAAAGGAGCGTTCAACATGATAATTGAAGCACAGCATGTTGCAAAACGTTATGGCAAGACGACCGCGGTCAATGATGTTTCACTCACGGTCAACGAAGGGGAGCTGATTGGGCTTGTCGGGGAGAATGGGGCCGGGAAGACGACCTTAATTAACATGGTTTTAGGGTTGCAACACCCCACTACCGGGACGTTAACCGTATTTAACCAAGCTCCCGGCAGTGCCGAAGGGCGGTTGCGAATCGGTGCCATGTTGCAAGAAAATGTAACCATGAAAAACATCAATGTTGATGAAGCCTTACAACTGGTTACCAGTTTTTACCCAAATCCAGTGACGGTGTCTGAGTTGTTAACGACAACGAATTTGACCGAAGTGGCCCATCATCGCATGGGCGCACTATCTGGCGGTCAACGTCGGCGATTGGCTTTTGGGATGGCCATTGCCGGAAATCCTGACGTTATTTTCTTAGATGAACCCACGGTTGGCATGGACGTTTTGGCTCGGAATGCGTTCTGGGACCAAATCAAGCACCTTCAACAACAGGGTAAAACAATTTTTATGACGAGTCATTATTTAGAAGAAATCGAAGCGGTTGCGGATCGTGTCATCATCATGGCGCACGGTGCCTTTATTTACGATGGGACAATGATCGACCTTAAAACGCGGTATCGTGGGGTTGAAATTACGTTTACGACACCGTTACCACTCGAAAAATTCACCCAGTCAGATTTAGTCACCGCCAGTCAAAAAGCGGGGACCACCGTTCATTTGCAGGTAACAAATGGTGATCAGTGGCTGATTGATCACCAAGAACTGTTGACTGACATGCAACATTTAACAATCACCCCAAGGGCACTAGAAACCATTTTTAAAACAATTGTTGAAGCAGGTGAACCAGCATGACTCAATTCTTGATCCAAACACGATTATCGATCCGGCGCGAACTTTTCCGAAATCTGGGCTTCTTGTTCTTTTCATTGGCGATGCCCGCTGGCTTCTACCTGTTATTCACGAAGATCTTCATTCAGGGGTCAGGGACGGTTGCAAAACAAATGGCCTTACAGTACATGACGAGCATGATCGTTTACAGTGTGCTCATTAGCATGATTTTTAGCTTTGCAAACGTGCTTGTTGAGGATCAGTCTGAAAATGTGCCAACACTGTTAGCCATTACACCAGCAAAAAAGTCCGCCTATTACGGTGGCTTAATTGTGGCCATGACATTAATGAACGTGCTGTCTGTTGTGGTCATTGAATGCCTTGCAGTTACAGTTAATCACGCCTCATTATCTTGGAAAGCCTCCGGATTAGTTTTATGCTGGACGTTACTGGGTGCAATTCCTTTGATGCTGCTTGGTGGGGTTGTTTCTCGTGCGGGGCGGTTCAGTACCGTGAGTGCATTATGCAACTTCATCGTCTTTCCAATGGCCATTACAAGTGGCCTATGGTGGCCGCTTAGCATCTTGCCAGACTGGATGCAACACATTGGCAAACTCATGCCAACTTACGCGGTTAATCGCTTATTGCAGACAGCAATTAATTCAACAACCGTAAAGGGCTCGTGGCTTTTGATTCTCTTATTCTGGGTCGCTATTTCTGGCATTATTTTATGGGGCCTTGGTCATCTTCGTCGCGATGAGCGTTTTCAAGCATGAAATTTTTAACGGATAACATTTTATTTCCCCGACGCTACGGGGTTTACCCTTACTTTGCACTCCTCTTTTTGGGCTACCCACTGGCCATCGGTCTGAAAGCGGGTGGGTGGCACCAACTGGTCACACCGCTCCTGTTACTGGCCTTTATTTTGTTCTATCGGCACAGTTTTGAACCCTCACATTGGTTGCCGTGGGCGATTGGCGGACAATTACTCATTTGCTATTACTTTGCGGCTGTTGAGCACTACTTACCGATTTTCGTCTATACGGCAGCCTTGGTTGGCACGGTCCCATTAGCGAAAACAAGTCGTTGGCGGTACTTCACCGCGTACTATGGTGCGACCTTTTTGGCAATTGCAACCATTCTCATTGAACCGATTTGGTGGCAAGAAAATACCGATCACCTGGGGTTAGGAACCGGAATGACAACGGTGATCTTAATGGCCTTTATTCTGGGACCACCATTAGCCGCACTATCTGTCTCACACTCACTGGATCATTCACATCAGTTGCAGCAGACAAATGACCGGTTGATCACGGTGATCCAGCAGCACGAACGGGAACGAATTGCGCAGGATCTCCATGATACTCTAGGACAGTCGTTTTCAATGATTACAGTAAAAACTGATCTGGCACGCAAGTTATTAACGTTCGCCCCAGACCGGGTCGACGCGCAACTTGCAGATGTTGAGCGAGCCTCCAGAAATAACCTGCAACTGGTTCGTGATATCGTAAACAACTTGCGTCAGCCAACGATTGCTGAGACCCTATTGCAACAATCTGATAATTTGGCGGCAGCTGGCATTACGTTGTTGACTAAAAATGAACGTCTTAGTCAGCAATGGTCACGTCCGGCCCAGCTAGTCGTTGGTGCCATCATTCAAGAAGCAATCACGAACATGATTCGTCATGCCCATGCAAACCATTGCTGGTTGATCTTTTCAGAAACAGACACAACTACTCAAGTCCTCATTCGTGATAATGGTAATGGCTTCAAGAATCGCCGTGAAAACAGCTCAGGAATCAGTGGAATGAAACAACGAATTGCGCAATTGCCAGGTGGTCAGTTAACCATCGAAACATCACCACAAGGGACAACGCTAACCGTGACGTTTAACCGCAACCAGGAAGAAGGCGCCGTGTAATGATCAACCTTTATCTCGCTGAAGATCAAGCAATGTTGAATTCAGCGTTAACCACGATTTTAAACTTAGAAACAGATTTAGATGTGATTGGGAGCGCGGAAGATGGAAAAACCGCACTTGCAGAAATCAACCAGTTGCAACCAGACATTGCCATTTTAGACATTGAAATGCCGGGGTTAACTGGATTAGACGTAGCAGAGCAGCTTCAAACAGTGAACCAACGGGCGACCCGCGTCTTAATTTTAACGACCTTTGCGCAGCCGTCCTATTTTCAACGTGCTGTGGCCGCACAGGTCATGGGGTACCTTCTAAAGGACAGTCCAAGTGAGCGCCTCGTTGGTGCCGTCCATGACATCATGGACGGTCAAACGGTCTATGATCCAGAATTAGTGCGGGGCATGTATGCAGCTGAGCAGAATCCATTAACGGAACAAGAACTTGCCGTTTTAAAGGCCGCGCGGACTGGTCAAACAACGGTGGCCATCGCTGAAACCGTGTTTTTATCAAAGGGAACGGTTCGCAATTATTTATCGGCTATCTTCAGCAAACTTGGTGTCCACAATCGTTTGGAAGCACTAACAATCGCTGAACAAAACAAATGGTTGTAAGCAACAATAACCTGCTATAATCGCAATTGTAGTATTAATTAAAAGGGGCGTTTACATTGGAATTTATCTACAACCATCCAACAATTACTGATTTACAGACCATTATGACCATTGAACGTTTGGGATTCAGCCAAGAAGAAGCAGCAACTGAATCAAGCATGCAGGATCGGCTAATAACGTTAAATGATACGTTTTTAGTGGCTCGTGCGGCTGACGATCAACAACAGGTCGTTGGCTTTATTGTCGGTCCGACATTTACAAAACGGTACCTGACTGACGAACTTTACGAGCAAGCACAGCCAAATCAAGATGATGATGATTATCAAACAGTTCTTAGTCTCGCCGTTCATCCTGACTATCAGGGTCATGGCATTGCTGGTGAGCTGCTCACACAATTCACTGCATTGGCGGCTAAAGCAAAGCGCAAGGCCGTTACATTAACGTGTTTAGAACGCTTGGTTCCGTTTTATGAAGCACATGGCTTTGTTAACGAAGGTCGCTCTGAATCTGATCATGCTGGTGAACACTGGTATAACTTGGTTAAAACGTTAAGTTGAGTAATGCCTTAGCAAAGCACAGACAGTAAGTTGTCTGTGCTTTTTTATGAAGCATGGACGATTACTAGAAGAGAAGTCTCATAATATAACTTTCGATAATATATATTATGTAAACTAGAGCACGAATAAAGTTCAAGCCCGGCAGCTAGCGACCCCCTAACACGGTTATTTATGTTAGTTCTTTACTCATGTTCAACGTGATCCTTTACGCACAACAGTGTACGCTGAACAACAACACATGACGCTTTCTACGACACTGAGCTTAGAACAGACCAACAGTTATTTGTTCCGTTCGCTTGCTACTGCACCCAGATATGCTTTAGCGGCTATTTTATGAGTCCAGATCAGTGCTAAATAACTGCTAGCCATTGTAGTTACTATCAACCAAATTACTGATCAACCATGCGCTTTATGAACGCTGCGGTTGAATCAGCAGCAAATCACTGATTACTTAGTTTGCAAACGATTGCTACAAACAAGTTCAGCTGATCAAAGTGGCCACCGATAACGGTTACTGGTTTAATCAGCTAGTCAATGACAGTCCACACAGTAAATCAGCAATAATTGCCACGAATGACACACAACGTGCTAGCAAACGTTAATGCGACCTCGTTAGATCGCTCAACTCATCTAAGTCAGTCAAGTAATCCTGTAATGTGACTTCTGAAATGATCTTAGTGCTGCTATGACTATAATAAATGCGTCGTTTACATCTAAGCAGCTACTGTGTTTAAACTATAGCGCAAGTAACTTTAGCCTTGGAAATATCACTAATAGTAACGATCTCAATCAAAGTCAATGGACCATTAATTTGCTAAAATCCGATTAGATTAACGGTTTACTGAAGATTATCGTCGACTACTTTCATTAAAACAAATATTTTAATGAAACACTATAATCAACAAAAATCGGCAAGACCGTCCAGAAGCCACCTTGCCGATTTATCGTTATTATTTATACGTTTTCGTGACTACCCCACTAAGTTTGTCGTCGTAAATGAATACTGTGCCCGTTCACCACCGATTAATTTTGGTCGTGATGAGAGTCCAACTACTCGGGCCTCACCCACCTCACGATGCGCTAAACGAACCGGAATTTGAACAAACTTAACGTGCATGCCAATCTCTGTACCGCCAAGATCAAGTCCCCCTGCTGCCACTTGTGCCCCACCACCCGCATGCATTGCCGGTTTTACAGACACAATCTCGAGGCCATTTTGTTTCGCAACTGTTTGATCAATTAATACGGCGAATCGCGCTCTTAATTTGTGAGGCCACTTTAATCCCTTGATAGTCTTTATCCGCTGCAATTCCTTTAGACCGGACGTTGTTTAATAGGGTGAAAGCGAGGTTATCGCCCTCGGAATCTGCTGAAGCAAAGAAAACGTCTAATGTTGCTTTCGGTGCAAAATCCGGATTTTCTTCCTTTAAGAGAAGTAATAGTCGTTCTACCCCCATACCAAAGCCAATGCCACCTTCGCTTGGACCACCAAGCTGTGAAATTAACCCGTCGTAACGCCCGCCACCACAAACTGTAACAAAATCACCACCAAAGCAACTTGCATCTGACATGATTTCAAAAATCGTTTGCGTATAATAATCTAACCCCCGAACCATGTCGGCATCGATTTCGTACACAATGTTTAATTCGTCCAACAACCGTTTAACCTGTTCAAAGTAGTCTTTTGAATAGTCGCTTAGTGAATCTAAAATTGACGGTGCGTTTTCGACAATTTTTCTGTCAGTTGCATCTTTACTGTCGAGGACGCGCAACGGATTCTTATACAGCCGTGTCTTGGAATCATCACTTAATTCATCTTAGTGCGGCTCCAAATACCCAATTAAAGCTGCTCGGTAATTTTCTCGTGTCTCTTGATCTCCAAGGGAGTTAATAACCAGTTTTAAATTCTTAACCCCAAGTTCTTTGAAAAACTGCAAGGCCATTGCGATTACTTCCACATCAATTTGGGGTGATTCACTGTTTAGTGCCTCACAGCCAATTTGATTAAATTGGCGCTGCCGCCCTGATTGAGGCCGTTCATATCGGAACATGGGGCCCATGTAGTAAACCTTATACGGCTTCGGATATTCGGGGCCAAATAACTTATTTTGAACATATGCCCGGACGGTTCCGGCAGTTCCTTCTGGGCGAAGGGCAATTTTGCGTCCCCCTTTATCTTCAAAATCATACATTTGCTTTTCAACAATGTCTGACGTATCGCCAACGTTTCTTGCAAAAACATTGTAGTCTTCAAACATCGGCGTCCGAATCCCGCGGTAACCATACTTAGAGAACAGTGTTCTAACAACGCCCTCCAGCTTCTCCCACGTTTCAATTTCTCCGGGCAAAATATCAGTAGTTCCTTTTGGTCTTTGATAACTTACTTCAGTCATTATCCACAGCTCCTTTTCTAAGTGACAAAAAAGCGCCCTCCAAACTACATTAGTAGTTTGGAGGGCGCCAAAACGCTGTTCCACCTCAAATTTATAACAGCCTCACAACTGTTACCTCAGTGAGTCCTGGTTCGCGAGCGCCAGGATTCAGGATTATTAACGCAATCACGCGAAATTTGTTACTCGAATAATTAATTGTCTTCACAAATTTGGTTCGTAGATGTGATTCACCTTAAATGCCAACTTTCACCGCCGTTGGGTCTCTATGACTTACATTAAAGCTTTTTCTCTACTCATAACCTCTACCTTTAGAATAGAACTATTTAGCCAAAAGTCAACAATTTTGAAAGCGCTTTTTAGTCAGTTTAAAAAACACCATATGCTTATTAGAAATTCACGCTACTGCTTCATTTCATGTTCACGATCCATAGCGTGCAGTTCCAACCGTGTTTCCTGCATGTGTTCATCAAAATGGTCAAGCTTATCATGCAGGTGATCGATCGCCGTTTGCAGATCGTCACGTTTTTGTTCCATCTCAACTAGTTGCGCCGTTAGCAATGCCCGCTCTTCCTCAGAGGTCTCCGCAGCTGAATCAAACAGATTAATATATTTCCGCAGGTTTTCAATCGTCATCCCTGCTGCCCGCATCTGCGTGACAAACTTAATGCGCCGTAAAATACGCTCATCAATATCACGATTCCCGGCTGGTGTCCGATCAATCGGTGGAATGAGTGACTCGCTTTCATAATAACGAATGGCCGTTGCTGGTACACCTGTTTGTTCACTTGCCTCTTTGATATTCACGTCGATTCACCCTCTCTTTATCAATAATTTTATTTAATCGCGCTGATTCAAGTAACGGTTCAAAAAGTAAAACGGAACGGCAATCACAAGGCATCCAAGACCCATCATTAACTGGAAGCCACTTGCCTTTGATAACAACCATAAACTCACAAGCACGGCCGTGACGGGCAAAACTGGCCCGAACGGTAATCGGAAAGCCGTTTCGTTTGCATGGAGCTTACGGTGACGGAACACAAGCACAGCCAAAATGGTCGGAATGTATTGAGCAAACCGTGAGACAACTGAAATGGCCGCCAACGTTTGGAACGTCCCAGAAATTGCTAACGGAAAAGCAATTAGGAAGGAAATGATCATTGCAACAGCGGGCACGCCCTGCCGGTTACGCCGACCAACAATTTTAGGCATGACACCATTATCGGCCATTGAGGCACCGATTCGAGGCAAGTAAAACGATTGAGCCGTGGCAATTCCCAAAATTGAGACGATGGTTCCAACGGCAACAATCGTCGTGCCCACCGGTCCCAACATCTTAGCGAGCCCGGCTTGAATTGGCGCCGTGTTCCCAGCAAGATGACCGCCTAGCACACCGATTGAAACGACCTGAATCGCAATGTACAGTAAGGCGACAACTCCCAGAACAACCATGATGGCAACCGGGATTGTTCGTTGCGGATTTCGAAATTCTTGTGCGGCAATCGTAATCGCCTCAAATCCAGTAAACGCATAGAAAATTAGAATTGCTGCCGAGCCAAACGCGTTGTTGAAATTCGTCGTTGTGACGACAAACGGCGTAAAGTGTGCGCCGTTAATAAAGAACACCCCGACAACAACGAATAAAATGAGTGGAATCAGCTTTGCGACGGTCACAATGTCATTGACCATCTTGGTTAGCGTTACGCCAGAAATGTTGATCAACGTCAACGTTCCTAACAGAACAAAGATCGTCACGTCTTTCCAAAGGGGCTGTTGTAGAACCGGGAAGATAGCGCCTAACGCCGTTGTAAACGCGGTTGACATGGTCGCCCATGCAATAATGCTAATGGCCCAGACACTGAAACCAACTTCATACCCAACAAAATCGCCAAACGCGGCCTTAGCGTAAAGATACGGACCACCATTTTCATCGAAATATGTCGCATCTTCAGCGTAACAAAGGGCAATTGACACGATAAGCAACATGTCAAAAACAAACACTAAAATGCTGGCAGGTCCGAGCATCGCTTCTGCTTGACCCGGAAGGAGAAAAATCCCGGATCCAATAATTGAATTAATTCCCAATAAAATAACACTTAATAATCCAAACTTCGATTTCAATTTAACCATCTCACTGTCTATCGGTATTTTTATCATCTATGATTATAAAACTTTCATGCTGGTGAAACGACAACAAATAATAACCACCAAGTACTAATACTTGGTGGTTATTCGTTTTTAACTCAATATGGCGTGACAACTGCGCTCATTATTTGACATTGGCCCGCTTTTTCAGCCACTTGCATCACCGTGTGCAATCGCCAATCTTGACGGGACCCACCACCGATTTGTGCATTAACAATGTTATCTCCGTTAATTTGCCACCCATCAGCCACTGAAACTGCGCTAACGCGTTCCTCTTGTGAAGAATAATAGTGCATCTGCCCGTCCGCAATTTGGGCTAACCATTGATTACCCGATTGAACCAGTCCAGTCATATGTGTCAACGTAAATGTTGGTGCCAATATTTTTCTTAATGCATTCGTATCGCAGTAGCTCATCGCCACATTAAACTGACGGTATGCGTCAATTGCACGACGTTTTTCCATAATGATCACCACCATTTCAAAACTAAGTTTAATTACCAACTCGATACTTCATTAATTATTTTGTTGTTTATAACCTACTTCTGGTTAATGCCTAAACTGTCCCGAGCACCGTATTGATCGTCATGCGCCAATTTAACGACAAGGTCGGCAATGCTGACTACTGAAACATCATGGCCCCCAAACGGTTCCCCTTTATGCGTCACCTGGTAGTTTACATCATTAGAATGTTCAAACCACCCGGGGCGAATTGTTGTGTAGTTCAGGTCAGAAGCAGCGATGACATCAGCGGCGTCACGATATGGCTGCAACACAGGATTACTTTCCAGATTCCCACCGGCACCCACTGAGGCCGGGATTTCGTTATAAATTCCCATTGATGTGATGAACAGTAGTCGGCCAGCACGGTCCATTCCAGCGACTAAGGCCGTTGCCATTTCTTTCAGATTGCCACTAAGCGCCGCAAAAACAACGTCCTGCCCCACTAATGCGCGTTGGAGTGCGGTCTCATCCAACACGCTGCCAGCAATGGCACGTTCACGTGTTTCGTCAAGGTGGCCTAAGCCACGTGGGTTTCGTACCATTAACGTTAACTGATCGTCAGTATGTTCCAAAAAATACCGCCGCGTCGTGCTTCCCACCGTTCCTGTTGCCCCAATAATTAAGATTTTTGTCATTATGAGCGCCTCCATCATTCGTTTATAAACGTTAGTGTAAACCCTTCTAGTAACTTTAAGGCAAGCATTAAAATCAAAAAAATCAATTATCGAGCAATTTTTGTTAACGACATTATTGCTTCATTAAATCGTTATGAGGCCGCGACCACATCCTTCTTGCCAATGGCAAGGATGACCAGTAAACTAGGTTTAACAGTAAGAGAACGTTTGTTTGGAGGTTGATTATGGAGAGACAACACTACTTAAATTTAATTGATGATGAACTGTCAACTGCCCCCTGGTTTGTCCAAGAATATTACCAGGCAAAATCAACGATCCCATTATCGCCGGCAACGTTATATCAATATTTGACAGAGTTTCGGCGCTTCTTCAACTGGTTGATCAGTGAAGGCTTAACGCCTGCTAAAACACCAGCAACCGTTGACATTCAGGTTCTTGCGTCGCTTAAGAAAGAAACCGTTGATTTATATAAATCAGCGTTACTCAATCAGGCAAAACTAACAGGTGTCGCTGGCAACCGCGCCCACCCGACCATTAATCGCTCGCTAAACGCCCTCGCGTCGCTTTTTAAATACTTAACCGAAGACACCGAGGATGAACACGGTGAAGCGTACTTTAATCGCAACGTGATGCACAAAATCGCGTTAGTTCGAACAAACGAAACGTATGCCACCCGGGCGGCAAACCTGAAGACAAAGCTCATGCTGGGTCACACAGATCATGACTACCTTGATTTTATTAATGACAAGTATGAACAGCAGTTAACGCCAACCCAAAATCGCTATTTCCAACGAGATAAGCAACGGGACCTTGCCGTTAATGCACTTTTGCTTGGCAGCGGCTTACGCGTTTCAGAAGCTGCTAACGCGGACTTACGCCACCTTAACCTAAAAACCGGAACCATTGGCGTCGTTCGCAAGGGTGGTCAACGCGATACCGTCCCCATTGCACCATGGACATTACCGTATATTCAAGCCTATGTTGACATTCGCACTGCCACCTACCAGGCAACCCCCACCGATCACGCCCTCTTTTTAAGTCGGTACCGTGGCCATGCATCTCGGCTTCAAGCAAGTTCCGTGGAAAAAATGGTGGCTAAATACTCTAGTGCGTTTAAAGTCCGCATTACCCCACACAAGTTACGGCATACGCTAGCATCTAAGCTTTATCTAGCGACTAAAAATGAACAACTTGTGGCGACCCAGTTGGGGCAAAACTCAACAAGTGCCACCGGTCTTTACACACACATCATTGATGAAGAGCAACGTGAGGGCTTAGAAAAAATGTAGGACCCCTGTCCCAATGATTGTCGTGTGCTTAAAATACGCATGACACATTGATTAACGTTCATTAATTTTTTTGATACAATTAGCACAAGGTTTGCAACGATGTTTATTGCTAACTGCAATCACATAACCCACTACAAACAAAGGAAGTTCATTTATGAAAAGCACAGTTTTTATCAAACCAAACGTAGTCGCCGTTGAAGACATTGCTAAACCAACAATCGAAGCTGCCGACGATGTGATCATTAAGGTTGTTCGGACGTGTGTCTGTGGTTCCGACCTCTGGGCCTACCGTGGTTTAGAAGATAAGGCCGAACATTCACAAAACAGCGGCCATGAAGCCATCGGAATTGTGGAAGAAGTTGGTTCTGACATCACCACTGTGGTTCCTGGTGACTTTGTTATTGCACCATTCACCCACGGTTGCGGCCATTGTGCTGCATGTCTCGCCGGTTTTGATGGGGACTGTCAAGAACACCAAAACAACTTTAGTGCCGGTGTTCAGGCACAATACATTCGGTTCCAACATGGTGAATGGGCCCTCGTTAAGGTGCCTGGCCAGCCAAGCGATTACAGTGAAGAGATGCTGAAGTCACTGTTAAGTTTAGCCGACGTTATGGCAACAGGTTACCATGCGGCTCGTGTGGCCAATGTCACGACTGGTGATACCGTTGTGGTTGTTGGTGATGGTGCCGTTGGCCTTTGTGGTGTCATTGCCGCAAAAATGCGCGGTGCAAAGCGAATCATTATCATGAGTCGGCACGAAGATCGCCAACGCCTAGCGACTGAATTTGGGGCAACCGATATCATTGCCACGCGTGGTGCTGAAGCCGAAGCCCAAGTTCGCGAATTAACGAACGGTGCTGGCGCCGATGCTGTTTTGGAATGTGTTGGGACGGAACTATCCAACGAAACTGCTATGAACATTGCTCGTCCCGGTGCCATCGTTGGTCGGGTTGGTCTCCCTCACGAACCCAAAATGGACATGACCGCATCATTCTACAACAACACGATCATCGCCGGTGGTCCTGCTTCCGTAACGACCTATGACAAGCAGGTCTTGCTGAAGGCCGTTTTGGATGGCGACATTCATCCTGGTAAGGTGTTCACCGAAACGTTTAAATTAGATGATATTAACGCCGCCTATCAAGCAATGACAAACCGTGAAGCTATTAAGACACTTATTACCGTTGATTAATTATCAGTTCGTCATCATGGTGATTATAAATCCTTAGAACGATAAAAATACCGCTGCCCAGTTGATTTTGGGCAGCGGTATTTTTATTTGTCAGCATTTATGAACCGATTAGTCCTTGTGTAAGGCTTCGGCAGGTGTCCCTGTTGCGTTGATATCGTCTGCATCATTTGAACGGCAGTTCCAGATGTAATCCAGTGAATGCCATCCAGTTGTAACGTGCAGTGGGTCCTGAACATAAACATTGCCATTAGAGTACTGGGATAGAACAACTTCGTGTGTCGTACCACTGCCCCAGCTTGCTGGAATGAACGGTGCACGAACTGCCATTACAACAGCGTGACCGTGCTCAATTGCATCTTTAATGCTAGCAGCAGAATATAATGGGTCAACGTTTAAACCATAGTTATGTGCAGTTTGAATAAGCCCGGCTTGATCCGTTCCGACAATTCCGTGGTTATAACGGGTGTTTGCATAACCATACTGTGCAACCTGTAATGGTTCAACATCATAACCGTACCCACTAACAACCATTGCAATACTCGTTAATACACACGCGGTTTGTGCAACGGTGTGGCCGCCAAATGCGTAGTACCCCCATCGAGGATCATTTTGCGCATAGTAGAATGGAACAAAATATAGTGCACCAGTCGTGTTATCAAAGCGGAATAAATCGCCGTGAATACGTTGTTCGCCGTAAAGCATGTGCCCTTGACCATCATAATAAACAGTCTTGTTATTATTATAAGGCGTCATGTTTTGGAAACCGTATTGCATGGCACCATCATCACGGCTAAATAGGTACCAATTATTATTGATTTTTGCTTCACCGTAGACCATTTGCCCATTAGCATTATAGTAGACGGTTTTGTTGTGACCATAGTTTGCTAAGTTTTGGAAATCACGCTGCATAGCACCATCATCGCGACTAAACAAGTACCAGTTATTATTGATTTTTGCTTCACCGTAGACCATTTGCCCATTGGCATTATAGTAGACGGTTTTGTTGTGACCATAGTTCGCTAAATTTTGGAAATCACGCTGCATGGCACCGTCATCGCGACTAAACAAGTACCAGTTATTATTGATTTTTGCTTCACCGTAGACCATTTGCCCATTGGCATTATAGTAGAC
>NZ_BQXN01000036.1:0-17302 GCF_045862745.1 Furfurilactobacillus entadae
AGCTATTATAATTATTTATTTTCACCAGCATGAAGTTGATCTAACATGCGTTTTAAAATTGTTTGATGGAATTTATTGAACCACGTTGGTTTAGCAATACTAATTTCTTCGTACATATGCTGATTAAGCTTGTTTAGAATATGGATTAGTTGATTCAATTCCGTATTATTAAGAGCCGCTAAAAATGATGGAATTTGATTTGTACCACTAGTGATTTCTTTTCTTCCGGCGTCAGTGATGCTAATAACATTGATTCGTTTATCCTTCGCTGATTTTGAGCTTGTAACAAAGCCTTTTTTTTCAAGTTTTCGCACGAATTCTGTGGTTGATTGAGCAGTTAAATTGAGTCGTTCAGCTAATTCTTTTTGAGCTAATTGGTCTTCTTGCATTAAAGCTAATAAAATTTTCCCTTGACCCTGAAAAATCATTTGTCGTTCGCGGTGGTCGTGCTCACGATTACCGACGTCATCAGAAATATGTTGAAGTATCTCGAATTCAATTAACGTGATTGCTGCGTCCTCTTGTTTAAATAAATCATTCATATTTGCACCTCTAAAAGTATTGTAACGTAATTTTTCGAATTATTAAGGCCTCCTGATAGAATTGGATTGACAAATTAATCAGGGTACTTTAATATGTTGATTTATCAGGTACCCTGATTAAAAAGAAAGAAGGATCTTTATGCAGGTGAAAACAGCAATAACGGCAGAGCATCTCGTTAAAAAGTTTGGCGACAGTACGGTCGTTAACGATATGAGTTTTGCTGTAAAGACAGGCGAAGTTTTTGGTTTATTGGGGCCAAATGGTGCCGGGAAGACAACGACATTACGAATGATTACAACATTACTAAAACCAACAAGCGGAAATGTAACGATTTTTGGACATGATGTACGTAAAGAAGGACGATTAGCAAGGTCGATGTTTGGATTGACAGGACAATATGCCTCTGTTGATGAGGATATTTCTGCACAAGAAAATTTGATGATTTTCGCCCGATTAAACGGTTTAACACGATTTGAGGCAAAATATCGTACCGCGGAACTTCTTGATGAATTTTCGTTAGCAGATGTTGCTAAAAAATCGTTGAAAGATTTTTCCGGTGGAATGCGCCGCCGTCTGGATTTAGCGGTCAGTTTAATTACTCGTCCGGCTTTAATTTTTTTAGATGAACCAACTACTGGCTTGGATCCTCGAACACGCACACAAATGTGGAAAACGATTCGAAACCTGGTGAATCAAGGATCCACGATTGTTTTGACAACACAATATTTAGACGAAGCCGATGCGCTGGCAGATCGTATTGCAGTTATAGATCATGGCCGAATGGTCAAAATAGGAACTCCCAATGAGCTTAAACAGGAAATAGGCGGTGTTACGCTAAAGCTAACTCTTGTTAAAGAACAAGAAAAAAGTACTGCGCAACAGCTGTTATCACAAGAAATCGACAAACAAATTCAAGTAAATGACGGTCAACTTACGGCCCATTTAAAGGACGCTAATCAAGTTATGAACTTACTAGCAAGATTACAGACGGCCAACGTTCAAGTAAGGGATATCGACATACAAAAGCCAACTTTAGATGATGTGTTTTTCGAACTAACAGAAAAAAAGTGAATTAATGAGGTGTTCTTATGCAAATTCAACGATGTGGAAGCTTGATTGAAAATACGGTAACAATGGCTTATCGAAACTTACTTAAAACATTTCATAACCCAGATCGTTTTATGGACGTAGTGATCCAACCTGTAATGTTTATGCTACTGTTCGGATATTTATTTGGTGGGGCAATCGCTGGCGGAGTGCATGCCTATTTGCCAACTATTGTTCCCGGCATCCTGATTCAAACACTACTATCTGCTGCTTCTGGTTCTGGAGCTCAAATTCGTGAGGATATGGATTCTGGTGTTTTTGATCGCTTTAAATCATTGCCTATGGATCACATAGCACCGTTGGCAGGACAGCTATTTGCGGACGTTCTCAGATTAGTAGTAGCAACCATTGTTTCTCTGTTAACAGGATATATTATGGGTTGGCGGCCTAATGTTGAAGTGGGTTGGGTTTTGGCTAGTGCAGCGTTAGCCATTTTTATTGGATGGTCGCTTTCTTGGGTTTTTGCTTTTTTCGGTCTTTTGGCGAAAAGTTCTTCAATGGTTCAAAGTGTTTCCATGATGGTTATGATGATTTTGTCATTTTTATCGAATGCTTTTATTCCATTAAATACGTTACCAAAAGTGATGCACGTGTTAGCAAATTTAAATCCAGTGACCTACGTGATTAAGGCAATTCGGCAAATGCTAACTAATGGCTCATTGACTAATGCAGTTTGGATCGTATTAATATTCGGAATGGGGATCGTGATTGTTTTTGCACCATTGACTGTATGGGCATATAATCATAACAATTAAATAATTATATATAATAAGTGGTCTACGAAAAACGCCATTCAATTGAATGGCGTTTTTTTAGCGAAAACCAAGCCAACAAATCAAAAGACTCTCGAGGCTCGGAATGCGCCGTGGTTAATAGCTGTAACCGCAGCATGTCGTGCTATTCACTATTGTGTAAGTCAGCAGTGTTCCCAGAAGCTCGGTCATTTATGGCCGAGTAGTTCACTAACTGAAGTGTTACACGGGATCGCCATCCTATACATGTTCATTGGTGTTGCTTTATCGGTACCGGGTGCAATTGCAGGAAACAAAGGCGTCACGATTCCGCATTCACTCATTGTGCAATCAAATGCTGAAGCGGTGTCGATGCTAACGGGTGGTTTTGCCTTCTTCGTTATTGCGGTGATTCTTTTCGGGTTAGGACAGCATCTAGGACAGCAAAAAGTTGCAACGCCGTGGTCAATGGTCCTCGACAGAATCGATGAAGAGAATCAAATCGTGATCGGTTATCGCACACGTATCGTCTATTGGTTAGCCCATCATGTTACAAAGTGCCTGGCTTAAGAAACTGTTGAGCCCACGTTATGCCCAGCGATTTTCAGAAATTGAAAGCGTGGAAATGAGATCAGGCGAACTGTCTGAGCGGAGTGAAAAGCAACCGGTGCGATACAACGTCTAACAACATGCACCGGTAAAAAATGTGGCTGGGTATGATCCATGGAGGATATTAAAGATGGAAGAAAGTTTGTGGATTGATCGAAAAGGAAGAGTAACGATACGAGAAATCAAGTACCGGGCGTGGGACAAAGTGATCCATAAGTTGATGAATGTTACCTCAATGGTTTCGGAACCCGACGGGACTGACAAATACGGTAATTTTAGGTGGAAAATTTATTATGTACGTGGGCAGAATGTTAAGGATTGTTCCAAAGTCGAACACTACAGTGGCCAAGCAGAAATTGAAGAGCGACTGTTGTTTGAACAATACACAGGACTGCACGATATCAACGGCAAAGAAATCTATGAAGGAGACATTGTTCAACCCGTACGTTCGGGATTACTAAAATTGCTAAAGTCATTCGTTGACAAGCCATTCATCGTCAAGACCGGTGATTATGCTGGTGATTATGAATTTAGAAAAAGGTTGCTTATTGTTGGCAACATTCACGAGAACCCGGAATTCACAGTGAAATAATTTTAATGAGAATGAAACTAAATTGGATATGGTTCTGGCCAAACATTATCAAAAATGGATCAAAGAAACGTTTGGCGTTTTAATCTAGTTTTAGCAAAGCATAGTCAACAACTTAACAGTTGTTGACTATGCTTTGCTAATGTCTTATTGGCTTGATTTTACAGAGGCGCAACAACATAGTTCATAAATATGCCGAGTGATGCAGTGTAAAAGATTAATTAGGTTAAACGAAAAAGATTTGATAAAAAATGAACAAAATAACAAATAAA
The DNA here is from genome assembly GCF_045862745.1 of Furfurilactobacillus entadae. Classification (NCBI taxonomy): domain Bacteria; kingdom Bacillati; phylum Bacillota; class Bacilli; order Lactobacillales; family Lactobacillaceae; genus Furfurilactobacillus; species Furfurilactobacillus entadae. The sequence goes on from NZ_BQXN01000036.1 coordinate 3,852, forward strand.
TTTAAATTTTGGTTGCTGTTTAGTGATAAAAAAGATTAAGATAACATGTGAATCAGCTGATTCATTGTCCAAAATCAAATTGGAGGGAAGTGATATCTATGACTGCGAAAGAATTACAAACTAAAGTAGAAGCCACTATCGCTGAAGCTATTGAGAAAGTTCAAAACCAACATAATGCTGTGTTTGGTGAAGCTATGACAACATGGGCACATGGATAAACACTCACTTCACAATGTTAATGGATAAAATCAGGAAGTAGGAGAATGGTTATGTATTTGAAAACATATGTCGAAACTGCCTTGAACAAGCTTAATTCGAGTAAGTATGAAAATACTGCATTCTCTGAGCGTCTTGAAGTAGCAGCTGCCTTACTGAAAGGAGTTCCGTTTGAGGAGAGATCTTCGCGGGCTCCTTTCTTTTTGAATGATTTAGGCGTGCGTTTTACCGAGAGTCCCAGAGAGTTTGCAGCTTGGAATTCAGATAAGATCGATGTGACACTTCCAACATCTAATGAAATTCTTGATGATTTAATGAAATTCAATATTGATAAACTTCATTATTTGCTTGATGCCGTGGTTTTGATTACGGGTGATTATGATTCTGTTGTTCAAGCAGTTTTACAGAGAAAACAGGAAATCCTTAGTAAAGGTTCATATGAAGCGTTGATTTACAGCGGTACTGCAGTTGCATCGCGTGAAAAAAAAGGATGCCTATGATTTTTTCAGTGCAGCCATTAAAAAGGCACCTGATGTAAACCACGTAATTACGGGGTATCATCGACTAATCGTTTCTAAAATGAAACGGTTTCATGATTCGAAAAACTTACGACAGCTAATGGATCAAATGGTCAGCATTGAAATACCCAAATCGGCAGAAAGAAAGCTGTACTTTGCCTTATTTGAAAACCTATTAGGATTAGGGATGGTCATGGAAGAGGCGCCCTTATCTTGGATTTCTGCTAAAACAAGCTTACTTGTCGCTGCAGACTATATTTCAGAGTTTTTACAGGAATCGACAAATATTGATTTAATTAGTCAAGCAAGACGGTACCAGGGACAAGTTGGGATTAATATGGTTCAGCTTGAGGTGTCAAACAATGATCTTGATCAAGCCTTGTTCGTTGCGACGGAAAATTTAGATAACGTTAAAAAGTATTCAACAGATTATGTCGCTGAAGCCTATAATACTTTGGGGTATACCGAGTATCTATGTAAAAATTATGAAGATGCGATTGTTCATTTAAAAACCGCTGTTGACGAACAAAGCAAAATTGGAAATTTAGACGGTATTATTGATGCACGGCGGATTTTAATCAGCTGTTATGTGAAGCTTAAAGATAACAAAAAGGCTGAGACTGAAGCTCGATTAATTATTGAGAAGTCATTTGAATTTGAAGATTGATAGAGGTAACAACATGGAAGAATTGCTTTCTGTAAATCATTTGTCAAAGAAATATACTGAAGGTCAGGTAGACTTTGACGCACTTGTTGATGTTTCTTTCTCAATTAATTCAGGGGAGATTGTGTCATTGCTTGGCCCAAATGGTGCTGGCAAAACGACGACCGTTTCGATAATTGGAGGTTATTTGCGTCCGACATCAGGTGAGGTGATTATGGATGGTCAAAATATTATCACTTCCAGAAAGAGACCTCGAATTGGTGTATCTTTTGGGGGTGATCTTGGATTTTATGGCCGATCATCTGCAATGGAGAACTTACGATTTTTTTCGGATTTAGCAATGATTCCTTACCGTCAACAACGAGAAGAAATCCACAGAGTTTTGAAACTTGTAAATCTAACTGATGTGGCAAACAAAAAGGTGCAATTTTTTTCCAAGGGAATGACACAACGTTTGCATATTGCGCGTTCATTATTAGGTAAACCAGAATTACTACTATTAGACGAACCAACGAGTGGACTTGATGTTGAAATTGCAACCAGTATTCGAGAGACAATTAGTAATCTTGCAGATTCCGGAGTTGCAGTTCTTTTGACCAGTCACACAATGTCAGAAGTTGAATCTTTAGCGGATAAAATCATTTTACTAGGAGCTGGAAAGGTTTTTGCTACAGGAACTGTTGAAGAAATAGTTGAAAGCTCGAATGTTCAACACATTGACCGGCCTGCAACACTTGAGGAATCTTACCTCGCATTAGCGCCGATGCTAAGGAGAAATGTAAAATGAGATTCTTTCGAATTTATCTTTTTCATCTCAAACAATATGTTTCAAATCATTATTTTTTTTGGCTCACAATAACTAGCACCGTTTCAATTTTTTTTCTACAGTACATTGTAGCTTATGCTAATCATGATCTTGCAGATTCCCAAATTTGGATAAAGAGCGGGGTTTTTGGCCTTTGGTCTTCTACCACAACCGCCGCTGGTAGCATCGGATTTCAGCGTTTCCAGGGGACGTTGCCATATCTTCTTAATACACAATATGATGAACGCGGGTCACTTATTGCGCTGTTACTACCAGCTTCAAGTTATGGATTGACTTCGTTTCCAATTTCGTTTGTAATGGCTAAAATTCTTTCGGTATCGGTTGGATCTATATCATTATCGTTGGTGATTTCTGTACTATTTTTGTGGGCGGGGGCAGCACTTATGGGCATTTTAATTGCTTCTTTTTTTACGCTTACACCCAATGCCTTAGTTTATGAAGAACTGATTAACTTACCCATTATTCTTCTTTCTGGATTGTTTGGTAGTGAAAAAATCCTCAATCCGCTCACGAATGTTACTCAATGGGTTATTCCAATCACAGCACCAGTTGCCAGACTTACTGGTCGTTCTTCCTCACTTAGCTGGCTGGCATTTTTAACTAGTTTTGGGATCTGGATCGTGATCATTTTATTAGTCGTTCGTAGAATAAATGATCTAAGCAAAGAGAAAGGGACATTGAAGGTGATTTAAATGCATACTCAATTCTCAAATCTTTCTTTTTTGTCTAACTGGCGAACTAGAGTAATTTATTTTCTGCTTTTACCGGTTGCAAATTTACTTTTGTTAATTTTAATTAGTGGTGAGTATGAAAATGTAGCTGCATGGAGAGTCGCACTCGGCTCAATTGTTATTGAAGGAGCAACGTTAAGTCTTCAATCTATGTCCCAACTTTTAGTTACTGATGCCAGATTAAAAATTGACATAGAACTGATTTCAAAAAAACCATATAGTATTCGATATTGGGGTAACAAGTTTTTGGCTGCAATAGTACCTGGTATTATTTTGGCTTCGGTAAACACAACATTATTATTTCTAGTTAAAGCTCCTTTGCATTTAGTGTTTCGTGCGTATCTATTGATTGTACCTATTTGTGTAGTCGGCGCTATTTTGGGATTCACTTCATGGTGCGTGTCCTGGGAAATGAAGAATCCTTATTTTTTTACAAACCTAATTTCGTCACTTTTAGTTCTTGTGTCTGGAGCATTGATTTTAGTGTCTGAATATCCAATGTGGTTGCAAGTTGTCAGTAAGATGTTTCCACTGTATAGTTTCATAAACTGGTTATCATTTTCGAACGGGTCAGTGGTGGAAACAATTATAAATACTAGCATATGGCTTATCATTGGCGTTGTTTTATATGTTGTACAAATTCCTAGAGTGCTTAGAAATAAAACCCATGAATATTAAAAAGAACCTCCGGTGAAATAATGCATTGAAGTGAACCCCCAGAATTGGACAAAATCCAACCCTGGGGGTTTTACTATGGCTAAATATAATTATGATTTTAAGGCACGTGTTGTAGCCGAATTTTTAAGCGGAATTAGTAGTCCAACCTTGGACATTAAATATCACATTCCACAGGCAAGAACTATTCGAGGGTGGGTCAAACAATTTCAAATTCACGGCTCAAAGGGACTACAGGTTCAGCTTACACACCGTCGATATTCTAGCCCCTTTAAACAACAAGTATTAAACTGGATGAAACAACATCAGGCCTCTTATACTAAACGGCATGACCCTGATGCGTTATCGAGATCATGCCGTCGCATGAAAACTATTTTAATTATTTGACTGTCTACTTGACGCGGATCCGAGCCCCCGATGTGCTGTTTACTAAATGGTAAGCGCATTCTTTGAATGCTTTCTGATGAATCGTATAAAATGTGTCTAAACAAAAGGAAGGAGGCACATTGGAATGAAACTTTTTAGCAAATGGATGGTTGGTCTAGCCGGACTGATCACATTGCTAGACGGTGGTGTGTTGGTTATCACCAGCGTGGACATAAAACCGCTCTCGAAGTGGTTAACAAATGTCATAATGATTAATCCACGGGTGAGTCAAATGATTTTCGTTATCTTTGGCATCATCACGATGATCACAGGCTTACTACTTTTGCTGATTAGTCTGTTTAAGGCCCGAACCGTTAATGCAGTTCGATTACAAGGTGAACGCGGTGAGGTCACACTACCAGTTTCGGCGATGGAAAAAGATTTGCAACGTAGAATTGCTGATGTAGTTGGCGTTAGCCGCCCTGAAGTACAATTGCGTCTGCATAATCGAAAACGCCGTGCTGACGTTCACGTCAATGCTATTGCCGCGGGAGACGCTCAGTTTGAAACACTGGGCGGTGAGATTCTTCAAGTTGTGCAAACATATTTAGCTGATAGCTTGAACTTCACGCTTGGGCGGCAGAAAATCAATGTGGTTCCAATTACAGCGACAAAAATGAAAGCACGCGTGGTTTAGGCGAAGGGAGTGAGCTGATGAATCGAATGATGTTTGGCACAATTGTTGGCTTAGCACTGGGACTAGCATGGATTATTGACGGATTTTGGAGCATGGTTCTTGTTTTAGCAATGGCGCTTATTGGTGGTTTGGTCGGAAAATATTTGCGACTGGATCGTACCGAAATTAAACAGCGTATCAATCGTTTCTTGTCGAACTAAAGTCACTTAATTATGGAGGAAATCAATAATGGAAAATACGCAACAAACGAACATGAAGAACACATTGAGCTATGACGACGGCGTAATCGAAAAAATCGCTGGTTTAGCAGCACGTAACGTCGATGGGGTTCTATCATTGGATGGTGGTATGTTGAGTGGCCTTACTGATCGTTTTCGTAATCAAGCTGATCCAACGCAGGGCATTGACGCCGAAGTTGGACAAAAACAAGTTGCCTTAGATATGCATGCTACGGTTGAATATGGTAAGGATATTCGGCAGCTGTTTAATCAGGTGACAAGTCGCGTGGTACGTGACATTAAAAGCTTTACTGGCTTAGAGGTCGTTGAAATGAACCTTCATATTAACGATGTTATGAGTAAACGGGAATGGCAAGAACAGACGAAAGGCAAACCAAATTCACAACATTCACCGGAAGCAAAACAAGTTGAATAATTAGACTTGCTAACTGATACTCACTTTTAAGGAGGATAATGCGATGGCTGAAGCAGTAACGGAAAAGGAATTGGTTTTTGACAACGATGTTTTAGAAAAAATTGCCGGTAAGACGGCTCAAGAAGTTGACGGTGTTTTAGAACTGAAAGGTGGCTTACTTGACAGCATTTCGACGCAAATAAACGGTAGTAAGCCAGAACAAGGGGTTTCGGCTGACGTAGACGAAGATAAGCAAACCGTCGAGTTGGAACTTGAAGGCACGCTAGAATATGGCAAGGATGCCAATGATATCTTTGACAAGATCACGCGCAAAATTACAGCGGCAGTTCGTTCCATGACCGGATACACGGTAACTTCCATTAAATTGCATGTAAAGGACATGTTAACTGCAAATGAATGGCGTGAGCAAAACAAACAAACTAACAAGAAGAAAGAAAAATAGGTCACTGACAATTAAAAAATAATTATTAGGTTTTAGTATGGCAGACAAATTGACGACATTAAGCTCAAACTAAAAAATCTCGATGATCAAACTGAGGGAAAATCAAAATAAGTGAAGGGCGCCATCACCGGCGATACTGGCGATAAGGTGGCGGAAAACGTTGAAGAAGGCGAGGAAAAGGTGAAAGACGCCTTTTCTGATGTCTAAGATCAATTAAGGCAACTTAGACGAAATCTGAAATTTGCTGGTTCATGTTTGCGTACTCTAAATTAGAGTTTGGAACATAATTCTTAATTAAAGAGGGAATTGCGTGAAATCGTTTTGCATTCGATCACTTCGTTTGAGTGAACTGCCCCCCTGAGTTGAATTTCTCCAACTCGGGGGGGCAGTTCAGGATTGGAACAAGATTCTTTTTTACATTGAATTATCAAAGCAGAAAATTTGAATGTCACGGTTAACTTTTGTACTGTAAACCCTCATTTTAGATCTTGTTTTTTATAAGGAGAATGTAGAATGAATCAACAGTTACACATCGCAGCTACAACTAATACCAAGTTTTTAGAGCCGTTACAGGTATGTTTACTATCAGTTTTGCAAAATAATTCGGCGTCTGCCATTAAGTTTTCAATTATTGATGATCATCTTTCGCCAGCTAATCGTCGCTCCTTTGATATCTTGTTGGATAATTTTGATAACTGTGATGAGATTACTTTTTTGACGCCTAATGAAAAGTCTTATATGCCGGCAATCACCGATAACCGAATTCCATCAGCCGCTTATTATCGATTGGATTTGCCACAAATGTTACCGCATAGCAACCGCCTGTTATATCTTGATTGTGACATGATTTGTGAGAAATCCTTGGTACCATTGTGGAAAAACAATTTAGTTGGGAAAGTCGTTGGGGCGGTGGAAGATGCTGGTTATGTATCAAGGCTTGCCGAAATGGGGGTTACATGTCGTGATCACACCTATTTCAATTCCGGTTTGCTGTTAATTGATATGCAGGCCTGGCGAGCACAGCATATTACCGAGCAAGCGCGGCGATTCATTCACGATCATGGTGAGCAGTTGGTATATCACGATCAAGATGTTCTTAACGCGGTCTTGGCAGATAACTGGTGCTATTTACACCCACGTTTTAACGTACAATCGCGATTAGTAAGAAAAGAGCAAATTAATCCCCAACCAGCGCGCGAACGGTTAGCAGAAGCGGCCCGTCAGCTTCCAACAATGATTCATTATTCGGGTCGTAGCAAGCCTTGGCTGGGGGAAGATGATGGTGTTCGATTACACCCGTGGCGCAGAGTGTATCAGGAATACGCCGCCGAATTACAAAGGCTGCGCCGAAATGATGCTTCACACCGATGGTTGGCTTATGCCAAGGAGGAATAAACGATGAGTGATGTGATTTTATTCAGCGAACAGCAGACACCGGTTTTATGGCTGAAACGCGGCGATACCGTTAATCTTGGCGCAGACAGCGACTTTGAATTACGGTATGACGAACAGGCCAATACGTATGATTTATTAAAAACACCTTTCGGTAAGGGTGAAGGTACGCCAAGCGAGCAATTTTTCTTCTTTCAAGATTTATTCGAACTGGCGCGTAAGCATGGCTATACACTTGGTAGTTCCCAAGACGATACTCGTCGCATTGAAAGCGTTGAATTAACGCCTGGCGTTGGACAAGACAACTCAAAGCAGATATTGCACGTATACGTAAAGTGAGGAGAAAGAGATAATGCCGTGGACTTATAAAGAATATCCGGATTCATTTAAAAATATGAATGTAAAGACACGTCATAAGGCAATTGAAATCGCCAATGCGCTCAAACGCGAAAAATATCCTGATGATCGCGCGATTCCAATTGCAATTTCGCAAGCCAAAGAATGGTATGAAGATCATGTTTCGACTGACGAAAAGTGAAGAAAGGTGCTTGCCATGACATCAATGACTAATGATCCACGAAAAAAATATCAAACTAAGGATTTCCCTGAGCAATCCCAACCCTATCCAGGCATGCAAAGGGATATGTTGCCAATCCCAGATTGCGGTGAAAATAGCTATGTCGGTCACAAACGCTTAAGTGGGAAAAAGGCATTAATTACCGGTGGTGATTCGGGGATTGGACGAGCCGTAGCGATTGCTTATGCGCGTGAAGGGGCTGATGTCGCGATTGCTTATCTACCCGCCGAACAGGCAGATGCTGAAGAAGTCGAAAAACAGATCACCGCTGCCGGTCGTAGATCTGTACAGATTCCCGTAGATTTGACCAAAGAAGATGAGACGAAGCTGATGGTTCAAACAGCTACTGATGCGCTAGGCGGTTTAGATATCGTGGTGATGGTTGCAGGAATGCAGCAGGCAGTGACTGATATCAATGATATTTCTACGAAGCAACTGACAGATACGTTTACAACCAACGTCTTCTCAATGTTTTGGACAGTTCAAACAGCCTTGCCGAACCTTCATCCAGGTGCGTCAATTATCACGACAACATCGATTCAAGCATATAGTCCATCACCCAATTTGTTGGATTACGCGTCTACAAAGGCGGCAATTCACAACTTTTCTCAGGGCCTCTCGCGACAGTTAGGCGACAAGGGAATTCGGGTTAACACAGTGGCGCCAGGCCCCATCTGGACAGCCCTGCAAGTTAGTGGCGGACAACCGACCTCGGCGTTACCTTCATTTGGTCAACAGACGTCGTTAGGTCGTGCAGGGCAGCCAGCTGAACTAGCTGGGACATATGTTTATCTAGCAAGTGATGACGCTAGTTACGTTACAGGACAGTGTTATGGCGTAACTGGTGGTGGGTTGACGAACTAGTTCACTAAAGGCTTTTAGGACTGTTATAACCGGTAAATATGAGTCTGGCCATCAAATAGACAGGCAAGTTCTCTTCCTATGATAGCTAGGTGATCATGATTGTAGGGGCGCCCTCACGGTCAATTTCAGATTGACCCAGCGTGGGAGGAGGTGCCCATGCAATTAAACAGATTGAGGTTAGCTTGCGGTGATCCTGTTAATTCAGGCGCTCACGGCCATTAGCTTAGCACTTTCCATTTGTGAAAAGTGTAAAGCTATTTTTGGCCATAAAAAAAGCCGTCACTAAGTGATGGCCTAACCCATGATGCAATGTGATTACGTGGAGTCAGCTGTCGCAAGCAGCTGGCTCTTTTTAATTGCTACCATGATAATAGCACAATTCTTGTTGTTTTCAACCGTTAGCTCTGACCAGGTTGGAGTGTCACTAGGTCAGACTTAATGTACCGAACGACTGTCCGTGAGACGCCAAATGTTCTGGCGATGGCAGAGTCATTGAGTGTTGATTGCTGTAATTGTTCGCAGATTTGTTCGTAAATGTAGCGTTTTTGAAGGGTATTAGCCGTGGCTGAGTACGAGCGGGGGGCGACCCCTGACACCACGTATTTTGGCCAACTTAATGCCCTGGGCCTGACGTTCCCTAATTCGTAACCGTTCTGACTCAGCTTGAAGACTGACTGAATCACGTCCGTAAGCATGTTTCACAGTCCCTAATCAGGAATGTGAAAAAAATTCTTAAATAGACACTTTAAAAAAATAAGTAATAAAACTAGTCAAATTTTAATGTTCTTGGTATGGTTGTGGTGTTCAAAAACACTAATACTGAATTTTTGTGAGGGAGTCTTAATATGTTGAAAGAAAATTTGCATAGTACGAGTTTTTCACAAGAAAAAAGCACACGATACAAAATGTATAAAAGTGGAAAGTTATGGGTGACCAGCGGTCTGAGTATCTTAGCCCTTTCCGGTGTTTTAGCGATTAGCCAATTAAACGCCAGTGCAGATACAGTTTCAGCGGCCCCTGAACAAACTACAGTGGTCACTAAGGGTGCTGTTACTGAAACAACCACTGATAATTCGATTGCATCATCAACAAAAACAGGTGCCTCTGCTCAAACACAGTCAGTAACTGCTAACGTTGGTAGTAATGCGTCAGTAGTTTCTCCAACAAGTCAAAATGTGGCGACTCTGCCATCGGTTTCAGAAGGAACGGCCAGCGCTAGTTCTCTGCAGGTAGCCAGTTCGGCAAATGAATCGGCGCAAGGGTTACCTGCGACCCAAGCAACATCCGGGGCGAGTGCCGCACTGAACACGACTGCGCAGACTGATACAAAAGATATTGAACTTTTGACCACTCCAACTGTCACTAGTGATGACGTTCAACAAGCAGTAAATACTAACATTAAAGACAGTGTCACAGTACCAGCAAGTTACTTGGCAAATGCGAACCCAGACGGTTCCGGTCCATTTACGGCAGGTGTTAACCAAGTCATTCCATTCAACGCCTTCGGCGGAGACGGGATGTTAACTCGGCTATTATTAAATGCATCTGATAGTGCCCCTTGGTCAGACAATGGCACCGCAAAGAACGCGGCTTTATTGCCAATCAGTGAAAATGCAGATCAATTTACCTATGAAGTTGATTTGAACGGGAACACGACGGGGAAAACCGGTGCGGATTTAATCGCCCAATTAAAGGCCAACGGTAAAATGGCTTACGATGCAACCGTTAAAGTTTACAGTAAGACTGATCCAACCACTGTTGTCGCAACTAAGAACGTTACAGTTAACTTGGCTAGCCTGACAGATGGCATTAAAGACAGTGTCACGGTACCAGCAAGTTACTTGGCAAATGCGAACCCAGACGGTTCCGGTCCATTTACGGCAGGTGTTAACCAAGTCATTCCATTCAACGCCTTCGGCGGAGACGGGATGTTAACACGGCTATTATTAAACGCATCTGACGGTGCCCCTTGGTCAGATAATGGCACCGCAAAGAACGCGGCTTTATTACCAATTAGCGAAAATGCGGATCAATTTGCGTATGAAGTTGATTTGAACGGGAACACGACGGGGAAAACCGGTGCAGATCTAATTGCTCAACTGAAAGCCAATGGCACGATGACTTATCGGGCAACAGTTAAAATTTATGGCATGAAGGATGGGAAACCAGATCTAACTAATTCAATCGCAACAAAAGAAGTGAATATCACAATTACAGTGTCTGCTAATGGGCAAATCACTGAGACGATGAAACCAGAAACAATGACACCTGACACATCAACACCGGAAATGGGTTCACAAACTAGTGCTGGCACTTCAACAGTGTCAGTTATGGATTCTGGAACTGGTGCCGCAGTGAGTCAACAAGCCTCAAACGGTTCGATGATGGTGACCAAGAGCCCTGCAACAGTTTTATCGACACAAAAGAGTGGTTTAGCTTCCGGGCAGACTAAGATGAAAGCGCCTAAAACAACTTCAGAGTTACCACATACTGGGGAGACAAACCAAAAGTCTTCTAATTTGATTGGCGTATTGTTATTGTCATTACTGACTGCAATTGGGAGTGTATTCGGATTTCGGAAGAGAAATTTGAAACATTAAAATAAAATCATTTGTTGCAAATGATGTCTGTAATTAATAAAAATGGTCTGACCTTTATTACATAAAGGTCAGACCATTTTTTAATTCTGAAACTGTAGAACAACGGGAAATTTAATAGGCGAGAAGGGTACATACAAAGTAGGTAAATTGAAAATAGGGAGGAAAGTGTACCGTTATTTTGAAAAATACGTTTTGTCAACCACAGCGAGATAAACTGGCATTGTTTAACGGGCGCTGGGAGTGCGCTATTTCAAAGTCAAAACTTCTGTTAAAAAGCAAGTTCAATTTTCGATGTCAAGACGGTTAGTTCAGAGCTCTAGCTTGCCAATGACGGCGTAATAATTAGTTAAAGCAGAGGTCACTTCGTTTAGATTCAAAGGTAACACTTTGACAATTACTAGGCGGATTTATTTGCTTGAATAATTTAATTATTCAACTGCACGTAACCCAATTATCTTTTTAGATCGTTTAACTGTTCTCAAAAGGTACTCTGAATACAGAATTCCGAAGATTAAAATAATTAAGGAAGATACATCAATCGAACTTGCAGTTCCAGTGCCAACCAATGATTGGTGCATTCCAAAGATGAAACTAGTCGTATCAACAAACGTATGCAACAAAATAACAATCCAAATATTACTGGTGAGATAATAAATGGTCGTGAATAGAACGCCTATGCCAATTGCATAAACAATCTGGTTGGTGGTATCCCAAAAAGGTCTTCCTAAGTAATTCAACGCATGTGATAAACCAAAGATACTGCCTGAAATTAAAATGTTGGTTTTTACAAGTTTAGGCGATAAAGCCATCAATCCATTGAAAACACCGCCCCGCATGACAACTTCTTCGAACATACTGACGATTAATGCAGACAAGGTTGCTAAAAGGACAATAAGCAAAATTTTGGTAAATGGAACCTTAATTAAATTTTTCCAAACATAATTGTCTTGAAAAAAATTACCAAACCCTAATAAAAGTAAAGGCCATCCAAAAATAAACCAATTTGACCAACTTTCTTCTCTAAATCCATAAACAACCTTAAACGCTCGTTTGCCAATGATAACCAAAATACCCAACAATAATAATTCAAAAGTGGGAACCTCAAGTATACCAATGTTTTGACCACTTTGATTTTTAAGAATAAATTCAATTGGGAAATTCCAAAATCCCAAAACGACAATGAACACTAAATTAATTAAAATGAAAAAACTGCCTTTCATTTTCATTGGTTTTTCCTCCAATAAACTAATTTATTCAGTTTACTCAAATAATGAATGTTTTTGTTCACGATACTTCACTAATAGCAATGAAACCCAGTCTTCATTGCTACTAAAGCAAATATTGACACATTTTTGGTAGTATTAACTGGCAATATTAAGATATGATTTGCTTTACCTCAGAGGAAATCTCTGCCAAAACTTGTGCACCATATTCGGTGATGTAGGCTCGTTTTGCGCGTCGATCATCTGGAGCATTCTCCACATAAAGTAGCCCTTGACGGACATTCAGACTTAGTCATATAGATAATGCAGAAGCACTCAATTGCAGTGCTTTCGCTAGCTCCTTAACCCCAATTCCTACGGGTGATTCTTGTAACAACGACAGAATGTACAACGTACTTAAATCATGTCCGAGTCTTTGTTGCACTTGACGATTAATAGACTGAATGTGAGCCTGCGTTTCAATGAGGGGCTTGAGCTTATCAAGAATATTTGTTTTAGGCATGGGTAAAATTCCTTTCTTATTTAACATGGTCCTTTCAAAAAGACTCGCCAGACTCTTACTGAGCCCGGCGAGTCTTTTTTGACATGATTTGCTTTATTTAAAGCAGTGCTTACTGTTTATTCTTTCGACGAAAACCAAGTAGACCCAGCCCAAGTCCGGCTAAACCAAGTATGGTTAAACTAGCTGATTCAGCAATCTCATTGTGCTGTTGCTCCCCGGTTTTAGGTAGCTCTGTCTTATTACCTGAAATCATCTTTTTTTGATTGTGATCTTTGATATCAACTTTTGTGTGCTTAGTTTCGGATAAATCAACCGAAACTGCCTCAAGTTTTCCATCAATATCGGTTGCCTTACCGCCTAAGTCAGCTACTGTTGCGGTTGCGTCACCAACGTGCATGGTGAAGTCATTAGCAGAGATAGACTTTTGGTTAGCCAAGACGGTTAATTTCACGGTCTTAGTTTGGCCGTCGGCCGTCGTTAACGTAACATTGTACATCCCAGCCG
>NZ_BQXN01000037.1:0-9010 GCF_045862745.1 Furfurilactobacillus entadae
GATCATCAAAATGGGCGGCTTGCATATTCCCACGGACTTCATGATTGGCCACTCGGGGCCGGGCTGAATGCACCTCACTCAATCCAATATGCACATGTACGTGATCGGTGTTCAAATGGACGTCGGCCCACCAAAAGGCGTCGGCGGATAAGCCCTCATCACGAATAAGATCCGGCATGGCGGCCTGAATTGCCCGCTTAATTTGGCTCTGATCGACCACCCCTTGTTCATCAATGGCTCCTTGTTGTTTTAACCAGGCACACCTTTTTCAATAATTTCCACTTGTAAAAGGATAAATTGCAAACTGGGGCCCTGATTATGAATCTAGTTAAACAGTTATTTAGAGCATGGACTGCAAACTTCACAGTCCACAATTTTCTTCAAGTAACACTTTACGCCTTGACGTTAATAGCCATTACTGCTTTATCAGCTTTATTTCCCCTGTCATGGATAAATAATTGACTCCGTTTTCACACACCTGATTCTGGTGCAACTGAAGGTATTCTTTTCTATTGGTTAACCATTGGGTGTGTCCTTTTATCTGCATCTCGCATCTGGCGGGACTATTTAACAAGAGATAAAAGCTTAGATGAAGTGTCTGCTTTGGACAAAAAATAATCTCGCAAAATGATTTAATGGTTAAAACAAATCAAGGATGTTTAACAAACTTAATCGAGCGGACTTTGGCAATTATCAGAAACATGTTCGTTTCTTTGGCATGGCTATATTTCACCTGGAGGGCCATGCAAGCATTTAAATATTGATGCCACGTTCGATAAAACTCAACTGTTGCTTTCGTTGGTACTTCGATATCAGTTTTACTTCACATTGACACTAACGCTGACACGAAACTGAATAGTTTCAATTTAAAAATATTGATCACTCCCTAACTTTTTCTTGAGTGCAGGAAGTTACACTGAAATCGAAAAAAGCCAAAAAAAGAGCCGCCTTAGCGACTCTCCGTTAATTATCTTTAGTTCATAAATTCAACTTTGCCCTTTCTCCCGAGAGCTTAGGCAATCTCGGACAACTTATCAAACGTGTCATTGTCTCTCCGCTTAATTCGAGAAATTGTTGCTTGTGGCGTTAGCTTGTTCGGCTAAATCTGCCTGTTTCAAACCCACTTCTGTCCGTACCTGATACAGAGATAAAGCACCGGCAGAACGCTCTTTGTTTGCATTATAAAAGTTCACGAATTTGGGATCTTTTAACAGTTCATGCAAAATGCCATTGATTTTCATTTTGGGTATCCTTACGTAAAGCGACCGCATGCTTAATTTCCGCCGCAGGCGTCTTTGAAGTCTTCTTGTTGAAATCTTGAGTAATCAAATACTGAGCCCCTTCAACGCGAAAATATAATCCGCGCTGAATATTACTTAAAACTTTACGTACAAGTTTTATTACAAAGGCGCAACAGTATCGAATAAATCGTTCAATGCCTCACTCATCGTTGGATGGGCGTAGATTTGATCGCGCACTTGTTGGTACTTGATGTGATTATGCATCGCCATGGATAAAATATTTATTACCTCGTAAGATGCGACCGCATAAAGTGTTGCCCCAATAATATAGTCACTATCATCAACTAAGGCTTTATAAGTCCCACGGGCATTGCCTAAGATGTGTGCTTTAGGACTCCCTTTAACTTGGAAACGTGCCACCCGATAATGGATTCCTTGCGCTTTGGCAGTCGGTTCGTCCAATCCAATCGTTGCGTAAGCAGGTTTGACAAATAAGACATGTGGAACAAGCTTCTGTTCCTGTAAGCTCTTTTCACCGCCTCCATATAACTCATCTAACACGATGCGATGATCGTCAAGTGAGATATAAGTGAACTGGGCGCCGCCACGGACGTCACCTAAGGCCCAAATGTGGCGTACATTCGTATGCAGATGATCATCAACGATGACACCACGTTCATTTGTTTTGACGCCGGCGGCCGGCAGATTCAATTGGTCAATGTTGGCGTGTCTACCAGTAGCTGCCAGGATAGTATCTGCATAAATCACGCGTTTTTCTCCGGCAACACTAACATAAATCGCAGCACGGTCCTGTTCATCTATAATCTGATTTACAGTCGCGTCGCTAATAATAGTGATTCCGCGATCATTAAAATCGGCCCGAATTTCATCAGAAAATTCAGGCTCATCGTGGGGCATAAATTGATGATTACGATCCAAAATCGTCACTTTTGAACCAAATTCAGAATAAGTCGTGGCAAATTCTAAAGCAATATACCCACCGCCGATAATAACCAATTCTTTTGGTAAACGATCTTGCTCCATGAGCGTTTCACTCGTAGTGACAAAATGGCTGTCAATACCGTCAATATCAGGCATAACTTGTTTCGATCCAGTATTAATAAAGATTCGCTGCCCAGCAATATCCTCCTCGGTGCCATTGTTGTAAGTAACATGCACTGTATGTGTATCGATGAATGTTGCACTACCATTCAAGATCGTAACCGGTGGCAGATCAGCAAGTTTATGGAAATTACTATATCGCAATTGACCAATGACACTGCGTTTCTGCATGATTGCTTGGTGATAGTTGGTCGCTTCACCGCCTAAAATCAGCCGCCCCGAAAGCTCATACAGTAACTTAGACGGAATACAAGCAACGTTAATGCATGTTCCGCCATACATCCGATCATTTGCTTCAATAACAATAACAGACTCTCCACGTTGTGCCATCTTAAACGCTAACGTTTTAGCAGCCTTTCCAAATCCGATAAAAACATTTTCCGCACTTCTCATTAGAAGTATCCTCCAAAATGGCTTAAAATCTTTTGCATCAACGGGTAGAGTATATCACGCTTTTGTGAACTACTCGGCCATGAATAATCGAGCTTCTGGGAACACTGTTAACAGTATGATTTACGGACTGGTTAAGACCGTCACCACAAGAAGCAAAATGTCTAGACGACGAAATTAACCCACGAAAAAAGCCCAAGCAGATACCCGACTGCATGGGCTTTTGTGTCAAAAATAATATCCATTTAATTGCAAGCCCGGTATACCAAGCTTACTTGAAAGTTGCTCATTTTGAGGTGCCTTTCTAATTAATGGTGACCACATGGCTAATATGTTCTAACCGTCAGCATCGATACCGATTGCTTGTGCCTTTGGCTGGCCGGTCCGGACAGTGAGGACTGCTCCGTAATCCTGCTCAAAATCAATGGTCACTTCATCTAGATTTAACTCCTGGTGCGGTGAATGGATTGGAATGTCGGCTAACGTCGTCGACTAATCAAACTCAGTGGTCATAAATTTGAAATACGTTTCCTATGTTCAACACAAGGGATTAATATTTCCTCTTCAACTAACATAAGTTTATCCTTAGTACAGGAACATTCACTACATGTCAGTGTTTCAATTAACTTAGGTTAAAGAGGACTCTTTATGACTAATAGTTCAAACGAAATGAGTTTTAGAACAGTCTTTTTATTGGGTATAAACAGCATCATTGGATCAGGTATTTTCTTACTACCTGGTAACATTTATGCCAATCTTCATAACTGGTCAATTGCGGTAATTTTGGTTGCAGCACTGGCCTCATTTGCTATATTACTCTGCTTTGCAAATCTATCAAGTAAGTTCTCTGGGGACGGTTCATCCTGGATTTACACTTACAATGCCTATGGACGCTTTGCTGGATTCGAAGTTGGATTCGACACATGGGTGACAGCTATTATTCAGCTTGCTAGTGAAGTGGCGGCTTTGCTGACTACGTTAAAGTTATTACTGCCAATCATGAACGATAAAATCATTTACAATATAGTTGCCGTATCTATCGTTATTTGTTTAGGTATCATCAATTTATTTGGCGACCATGTTTTATCAATTGCTGATAACATTGCTTCTACAACAAAAATCATTATGCTAATTTCCATTATTGTGTGTGGCGCCTTCTTCATACACTCGCACAATTTTAATAACCCAGTAGATTTCTCACAAATTGGCCTAACTGGAACCTACCACCGAATTAACAATTCCCTTTCCGTGATTATGGCTATTTTTACCGGATTTGCTTTTATACCTGTAGCTGCTAGTAACATGAAGAACTCAGAAAAAACCTTACCAAAAGTGCTTGTTGCAGTCATGATTACCACATCTAGTTTGTATTTAATGATTCAGTCTGTCACTATCGGCCTTCTAGGAAAATCAATCCAGTCAAGTCCAATTCCTGCGGCTTCAGCGTTTCACGTCATTTTAGGCAGCTATGGTTACTACTTCACCTTGATTGGCCTGATTATTTCTACATTTGGCGTTGCACTATCCTTAAGTTTCAATGCGCCAGTTGTGGCCTCCAGTCTTGCGAGTGAACATCAATTGTTACCATCCTTCATTGCAAAAAAAAATAGATTTGGCGCATCGTATATTGCTATTCTAGTTTCTGTTGTCGTCGCTAGTTGTTTGCTTCTTTCTGGCAGCTATCTATTTTTAGTTTCTTGTGTCGTTATCACAAGCTTCATCCAATATATTCCAACAATTTTAGCCGTATTTAAATTTAGAACCAGAAAAAATCAACCATCAACCGCTTTTAGCCTTCCCGGTGGTATGTTCATTCCATCTTTGGCTTTGTTAGCCTCCTTCTACTTAATGTTTAGCTTTAGCTTACAAATTACTTTAATTGGAATAGGCATTTTGGTTCTCGGTGCGATTCTTTACCTGTTAGATGACCATAAGGGCCAAAAAATACACAGTAAGATTCCCGTCAATAATTCTTTAAGCTTCATAAAATCCATCAAATAAGGCTTGCTTTCACCAATTTTTGCAGACACTAAAGCATGATAGGATCTCAGCATGATTGGCTAATATTGATCAGCATATTTTTAGGAGGTAGTTCAAATGAAGACGCTGGATAAGCAATCTTTTCGAATCATCGTGGTTCTAGGTCTATTTTCATTAATTAGTGGTATCGCAGGATCAAGTACTAATCTAGCGTTACCTAAAATTGCTATTGATTTACACATTACCAGTGGTTCAGCCACCTGGGTGGTACAGATTGGCTTAATTACTACGACCATCTTATTAGTTGTGTTTGGCCACCTTGGCGACCTTGTGTCAAAGGATCTGATATTTCTTTATGGCGGTATCCTATTCACTATCGGATCGGCCATCACTGGTATTGCAATGTTTTTCTGGCTCATGTTAATTGGACGCATCATTCAGTCCATTGGGTCAGCAATGATTATGGCCAATTCGATGGGAATCGTCACTGAAAACTTCCCAAATAAAACCAGAGCAGAAGCATTAGCCGTCATCTCTATGTTTACTTCAGTTGGAACAATTTCTGGGCCGGCTCTTGGCGGACTCGTCATGTCCATTTCATCATGGCGTTAAATCTATCTTTTTAATGTACCTTTGGGCATCATCATTTTGTACATTGGTTTTAAAGTCCTTCCTTTGCCAAAATTAACAAAACGGCTGATTTGGACTGCAACTAGTGGTGTTGACTGGAAAGGCCAAAATTACTTTACTTTAGGAATCATCATTTTCTTCCTTAGCGGGTCTTTTTTCCTGAAGAGTGCTGGCGTTAATATAGTGATCGGTGTGTTATTGCTGATTGTTGGCGCAAGCATTACACTTTTCTCCTTTGCCGTTGATAAAAGATCATCCAGTCCTTGGATTGCACCAGAAGTACTAGCTAACAAGCCATTTATGGTTTCAATTGTTACGATGTTATTGACTATGCTAGTTAATGCAATTTCAAATATTTTACTACCGTTTTATCTTCAAAGTTATGGTGGCTTATCGCCATTTTATAGTGGTTTACTTATGATGCTTCAATCCGCTACAATGCTATTTATTACCCCCATAGCCGGTGTTTTGGCAGATAAATGGGACCGTATGAAACTTACGTCAATCGGACTATTCATTTTAACTATTTCGCAGATTGGTTACGCATTGTATCCAACAAAATTAAATCTCATTGCGATAATTACCCCCAATCATCTTAAATGGTGTTGGCATTGGATTATTCCTAACCCCTAACAATGCCATCACAATGAGCGTAGTTGATAAGAATTTTACTGGTGTCGCTGGATCATTTAATTCGTTTGCCAGAACAATTGGCATGACAATCGGAATTAGTTTCGCGTCGTCCCTACTATTTCTCCAGTTACTCGGAGTTCGACACATTTCTAGGGCCTTAGGTGAAACTTTCATTTCCGCATTTAGAAACGTTTTCTTTCTTGCGACGTTTGTTTCTTTAGTTTCATTTTTAATAGTGCTACATCGCTTATTTTCTGAAAAGCATGAATCTCAATCCTCAAATAACATTGCAGAGTAAAGTGATTGTATCAAGATATGGATTAAAGTAAGAGAACACAGACTTCAAATATATTTAGTCTCAGTAAAGCCCATGAAAAATTTATCACATGTAGACATCATTTCTTAATAAGAATGATGTCTTTTTAGGTCTACCCAACCGTTAAATGTAGCCTCGCCCAACAAACTGATCAACCACGAACATGAGTTGTGACTCCGTAACTGCCAAACTTCCTAACTCTTTCTTAAGTGTATGGAGTTGCGCTGAAATCGTGATCTACTCGACTATGAATGGATGAGTAGTTCAAAACCAATTGATTAATCATTCCAATTAACTGTCTTTGTGTTACCCAGTATGAGCGCTTTATTACTGTAATTAATTAATTTGTTCTCTTTTGTTTTTTCTTCTTCCGTCTGATGATTCGCTTGCATTTCAAACAAAAATCCAAAACAACCAGGAACAAACGATAATAGTACCCAGCAACTTCCAGAAATAGAAATACATGTAATTATTGTAAACAACGAAAATAAGATTCCTTGATAATGCTTTCGCATTGCATACAAAAAACCAATACGTTCGTTAACCTTTGGTGTGACTATAAATTTAGCAGGTTTATTCAGTAAAGCAAGTACAGTAGACTTAACTGTAATAAAATAAAAAGATCCATATAATAGACTCAATTCTATTTCATAAAACAATAAATCTAGTAATTTTGTTCCATTTTTCAACTGAAAAACACTATCTACCAAAGTTTGGCTAAAATAACAGATTAACGTAGGTACTAACATAAACAATTGCGTGACTAGTGGAATGTGCAACTCGGGACAAATTAAACTAGTAATAACTAAACTAATGTATTGAAATGCATTTATAGGAACCGACAATGTAAAACAAAACAAGTCAATCTTTTGATAGATGCTGATGGTTTTTGATTTAATTATTTTACGTGAATAGTTTCGAAAAAATTCAAAATTAGCAGCACAAAACTTACTAGATCTAATCATTAGCGCTGTCATATTAACAGGAAATTCTTCATTACCGTATATCTGAGAAGCAAATTTAATATTCCACCCTTTTAGAACAGCTTCAACAGAAGTACATAAATCTTCGGCCACTGCATATGGTATTTGCCCAATATCTTCAAAACATTCACGTGATATCATGACGCCATGTCCTAATTCAATGCATAACGCGCCGCCAGTTTCTTTCACGGCAATATTCGAATGTTTTTTATTTAACCACCCGCCTTCCGCACTACGCACAACATTTTGCACTGGCCAAAAAGCATTACCGGATCTCGCAAACGTATTCATAAAAGAATTATAATTTTGTCCACTAACATGGTTACATTGAAGAATGCCTATTTCATTGTAATAAAACATCTTTAAACATTTTTCTACAAATCTATTTTCTAGTAATTCATCACTATCTAAAATAACAAAATAATCGTAGTCATGTTTGTTATTGCATAAATAATGATTTAGGTTTCCAGCTTTAGCATGTGTATTTTCAGAGTCTCTGACTAATTTAACAGTAGGGTGAGATAACACAAACTCATCAATCATTTTGATATATTCAGGGTCTGTAGAGTTATCCAGAATAATTCCTTGAGTGTTCTCATATGTTTGTTCTAAACATTGGGCTAGCGCATATGGTAAGAAATCGTTATAAGTTGTATACAACAACTCAACTTTAGGATGCCAGTCCGCTGGTATTTCTTTTGCAAGTATTGCTAGTTCTGCATCTTTGGCTTTGTCTTTAATACAAAAATATCGGATAGCAATAAAAATATTAACTATTCCAAACAGAAAGAAAAGAGCCACAAATAATTGATTAAATATGATTAAAGAAATTTCAAATGGTTGTTTTCTAGCTAGAATAGGTAACACACTGTCAATGTATGTTAAATATTCATATAATGACATAACAAACAACCAAGTGACGAGAACTGTTGGCATAAGAATTGGTTTTGAATGAAATAAGCGTATTTTTTTTGTATTCAAATCAATGTTTTTGGACATTTATATCGTATTCCTCTCGTCTTACATCGAATAGCTAAATTTTTTATAATTTAATTTTACACAATTGAATTATAAACTTTTGTTAAAAGAAATCAATGTGAAAAGAGTAACTAATCTCGTTTGTGAAGTGAATCGTTCCGTTCAAAAAAGGCTTCACCTCTGACCTTTACCCCGAAAGTTGAAACAAACTTTCGGGGTTTTCTTATGACTAAAATTTCTATTGAAACTAAGATTATCGCTGTTGAAAAGTGGAAACAACAAAATCACGCATCAATAACAGCGACCTGTGGTCACTTTGGCTTCGCTTCAGTGGAGGCTACTGTGCGCTGGGAACGGCTTTATAATTTATATGGTAGTCAAGTGTTGTTAGAGATGTGAACGGGAGTGAAACCACATCGCAAAAGAATCAGATCAGGAACGCATCAAACGCCTCGAACAAGAGAATTTATCATTGCGGATACGCTTAGACGCCTTAAAAAATTACAAGCCTTGAGAAAGCGTCCAACCAAGAACTCGCACAAGTCATCATCGAGCTCAGGGCCAAATACCGATTAGTTGACTTGATTGCGGCTTTACCGATTTCAATGTCTGTCTTTCAATATTGGCAAGCAAAATTTCAGCAACCCGATAGGTTTGCCAACTTAAAACGCATGATTACGACGGTTTTCAATGAACAGCATGGCAACTATGGTGTTCCACGGGTATCAGTAGTTGTG
>NZ_BQXN01000038.1:0-8863 GCF_045862745.1 Furfurilactobacillus entadae
TAACAACCATCTTCACCGGATTCTTACGAATCTTGCTGGTGGCCTTCACATTTTCAATTGCAGTGATGTTCGCCACGTTCATCGAGTTCAGTAGGGACTGTGACATGTGCTTTTTGTTGCCGGCTAACCGTTTACGGTAGGCTTGCAGACGTTTGATCTCCTTGTCGGCCATATCAATGCGACCATCAAGTTCTTTGGCTACAATCCCATAGCTAACGCCTTTATCCTCAATACCACCTTGAATGGATTCCAAAGTGTCCTGGATAACCTGTTGGTCATCAGATTCTTCAAGCAACGCCAACACTTGCTGATAGCTGTTAGTTAGTTCATACATCGTTGCCATTAAGCTGCATCCCCTTCGTTGATTTGCTTTGCGCCAAGATCTTCTAACAATTCAAATGCGGTTTCATACCCGCCATCTTGAAACAGCATACTAACCAGGTTAGTGCCTTGTTGGATTTTCAACACTGCTAAGATTTGATGGAATTTACGTTCAAGAACCCGTTTTAACAGGTCATCTGCGTCTTCTGACTTGAAGTTATACTCATGGCCATCTAGCATTAATTGGTACACGTCGTCACACGTATATAACGCGTAGCCTTTAAAGTCACGGTCGAAAAGCACACGATCATCGACTGGCTCACCGACCATACTGTTTTCTAAATCTCGTGGATTAGTCATTAGCGGCCTCCCTTAATTCTTTTAGGTAGCTGTTAACCTCGTCATAGATCAGCGTTGCCATTTGCATTTGTCCAGCTTTGTGCTCCGACAAGCTGTGTGTTGCCATTAGCTGACTTTTCAACGGGTCAATTCTGTTTTCCAAAATCGTAATGAAATGCTCCGTCGTTTCAATTTGCGCTTGCGCTACGTATTTATTTGCTTCTTCTAAATTCATTTGCTTTTACCGCCCTTTCGGTAGATAATGTTCTCGATTAAAATTTTTGTTAGTGGCCGACCAGCATTGCAGTGCTGATTGGCCTTTTTGTGTGGCTGCATAGACTGCACGCCAATTGTTAGTAGCTTTGTGTTCATTTGCGCTCCTTATCTAGTTCAACCCGTGCTTGCCACTTGTTAACTTGGAGTAATTCATTGTGGTAAAGTTCGCCCAGCATATTAGCTTTTTCGATGTGTTCATTCAGTTCTCTAAAGTTAGTAATACGAAAGCCTACTTTTAGTTCTTCGATTTCCATTTGCTCGCCTCCTTTCATGTGAGATAATGAAGGCAACAATTATAGAAGGTGTTTTTAATGACGAATGAATACAATGCGAAGCCTACATTTAATCCTTCAATAACAATTAAAGCTGAATTACTTAATCACTCGAAACTGGATACTAATTTATTGACCAAATTTAGCTCAGCCGAGTATCTCGACAAACTGTCGCTATCTATTGATCACTTAGACGTTTCAAAAGAGCTTTCCTCTACCCTTGTTGCAATACAAAAATTCGGGACTACAGTTCCAGAGATGACTCTTTTTTCACCTCAAACTATTGAAAACACCACGTTAGTTCAATCAATTAAAAACATTTCAAAAATCGATTTACCTGTTTCATTACTTAATTCCCATGAATTTCTTGAAGTAGCTTTTCCAGCCACTGCTACCATTACCGAACCCATTGAGCATCCATCTGACGATAGAAAAGATGAAAGCAAAGAACGGATAAACGACGCTGAAACTCAGGAAATAATAAACAAAATTCATGAACCCACTCATGTAAAGGATTTCCTCCTTTTCTCATCTGTTCTAAAAAAGATTGCGCCAAGTGAACGCTTCTTTAACGATTACATATGGGAAAGATTACTCGACGTTACTATAGCCGGCGTAGTATTTCACCCAGCTGAAACGATTGCATGGCTAGAAAAGGTAATCGCATTTATCATTAGTTACGTTCAGCATCACCCACATATGGGATAAACTGTCGTCAGCCATTCGGCTGGCGTTTTTTATTTACAAGTGACAAAGTAATTTGTCCCAGGCATTATCTAGCCAGTTGATGACTCGTTCAGCGTGATCGCCAAACGTTGACCACACCACAACCCCGCCGCCGACCAGTAATGCAAATGTCCAGTAAGTGCTTGAATCAGCCATGATGGCTTGTAGTACATGCGCTGTTATCATATTGAATAACTCCCTTTGACCCGCCCAGATCATTAGTTAGTCCTCCTCCGTTTTCCTGTCATGAAAAGCCGTCTGCCTACGCTTAGTTCGTTTTCTGAAACTTCTTCATGAATTTGACGACTTCACTCGCCCAATAACGCCGACCATCTACGCCATAATCCATATATGGCAGGCCCGCCTTGTAATGCCATTGGTTATCCCAAATCTTCTTGCTCATGTGTAATACGTCGTTAAGCAATGTGCTTTCATCTACCATTTCATCCGGCGGTGGTCCAGTAAACTTTTTCAATGCCATATATTGGCCCGCTTTCTAATCTGCTTTTTATAGCTGTTTTTTAATCAAAAAGTCTTTCCTGTGCGTTGGCTTTCTGAATTGCTAACCGCATTTCAGTGTCCGGTGCCCACATTTCAATGAAGTTCATTGCTTCACTGAATTGAATCCGTGGCAACTCACTGTATCGTGGTAACTGGAAATGCTTCTTAAAGTCATGCCAACATTGCTGGAAACCTCGACGACCAATGGTCACGTATGCTGCTGAATCCTTGCCACCTAATGCCGTAAGCACACGTTTAGTAACAGCGTCCTTTAGCTGCATTTCCTGCGGGCCTGAAACTCGCATAGTATCTTCTAACGTGGTCAACCGATCATCAATTTCAGCAGTGGCTTGTAATGCCAAATGTGCTTGCTCGGTCGCAGATAATGGTCGTTGCCGATACTGGCCAGTTTTGCGAATTGATGGTAAAACTTCGCTGGTGACCCACTGTTTAAATCGTTTTGCCGCTGGTAAATGACTACCAAAGATCAACGAGTACACACCAGATTCGGTAATGACTGTCATTATTTGATTTCCACCAGGGGTCTTAAATTCGCCGACCCCTTTGTCCTCTTCATCGACATGTGTTCTAATCGCGTCTGCGGACCGTTGATACCCAAGTACAGTTGCCACATCTTTACCGACAAACATTGGTTCGCCGTCTTCAATAACCGTCCGGACTTTGCTTCCTTCAAAATTAAAGTTTTGTAATTCGTTCATGTGTACACCCTTCTTTCAAATCAAAAAATCATAAGTTTTTAAGCTTATCGCTTAAAGCAATACTATTTCCAAAAAAAATTTGGTCTTTTGGGTACTTGTAAACTCGCGAGATTGTATCTGTGATGTTAAAAGGGATTTCACTTGCATCTTTTTCCCATCTTGCTAATGTACTGCGGTCAACACCAATCGCTTTTCCGGCTTCATTTTGAGTCATTCCCATGCGAGCTCGAAGTGCCTTTAAAGTCATTCGTTCTTCATCTGCCATCTACTCACCTCCTTTGCTTGTGTAAATAGAATACATCGCTTAAAGCGATAATGCAACAACAATATTACTTTAAGCTATATTATTTTTACTAAATGAGTTGAAAATACCACAAAAAGTGATACGATATCACCATACATATATAGGAGAATAAAAATGGCAATTCAGAATGACGACAAACTGAAAATGGTTATTTCAAAAAACCTAAAGCATTATCGTGAGCTAAAAAATGAAACTTCTATCGAGCTGGCTGAGCAAATCGGCGTGTCTCAATCAACAATCAGCGACTGGGAACGTGGCCAAAAAATGCCAAGGTCTGGATCAATGCAGAAGCTAGCCGATCATTTCGAGATAAGTATGGACGATCTAGTTTCTGATAAAACGAAAACACAAACTGCTGATTTGATAGCCGCCCATATTGATGACGACGCTAGTCCAGAAGAAGTTAAGCAGATTTTGGATTATATTGATTATATTAAATCAAAACATCAAGATGATTAAAGGTGGTGTATAACGTTGCTCAAATCTGAAATTTTAATGAATCGTTTTTCTGGTATTCATTTTACTTTTGATCCGCACTTTCCGAATCTTACGTCTGCTTTAACGTTTAACACAACTGTTTATTTGAATCCCGCCATGTCTGAAATACATCAAGTCGAAGTGCTAGCTGAAGAAATCGGGCATGTTGAAACTTCTGTCGGAAACATTACTGACTACAGTAATCCAAAAAACTGGCAACAAGAATTACGCGCCAGAAAACGTGGCTATGAAATTGCTGTGCCTATTGATGAACTCGGTAGAGCTTTGTCAAATGATATAGATAATATTGACAGCTTGGCCGGATATTTTGGTGTATCACCCGAATATACAATTGCGGCCATCCAATACTATGTAGATAAATACGGTCAAACTGTAGAGACCGACAACTATTTGATAGAACTTGATCCTGCACTAAATGCCACAATGCTTCGCTAACAATGCAGTCCAAACACTAATGACATTAAAAGCTGAAAGCATAGAAAGGCGTGTAATACTTATGAAAAAAGAACTCACCGTTAAAGGAACCAATGGAACAATTGTTGCAGATAATGAAAAAGTCACTATCTCCAGAAAAGGTGCTGGTGCTTTCATTACCCAAGGCATTAAAGGTGATAGAACGATTTATTACCAAGACTTAAAAGCTGTTGAATACAGGAATCCTACGATGTTAGCTAACGGTTACCTTCAACTAATCACCAATGCAGAACTTGCTACCAACCAAAAGGTAAGCCTTTTGGGGTCCAGTACAAAGGCCATGCGTGATGAAAACACAGTGATTCTGCGTGCTTTTAAAAAGCAAACTGTTACAGACGCTCAAAATGTTTACGATTTTATTCAAGAGAATATTCATAACCTTAAAACGTCTCAAACCACACCTAATTCTGTTTCTGATGCTGATGAGATTGCCAAATTCAAAACGCTCTTGGATTCTGGTGCAATCACAGAAGAAGAATTCGAAGCTAAAAAGAAACAGCTTCTCAAGCTGTAAATTACATACCTTTCAGGTGTGCCGAGTCCAAGCATTTGTTGAAACATTCTTAAAAAATACGAATTATTGAAGTAGGAGAACTTTATGACCCAGCCAATTGATATTAGACCTATTCTTTTACGCACAGCAGCTGAATTATTAGCTGGTGGACCAACAACACAATTTGGATATACCTATAGCGGTGAAGAAGCTGTTCAAAAAGGTTATGATCTGGTTGCTATAGTGCAGTATTTCGACAGACAATTTTCGCATAAATAAAAAAGCCCACCCTCTCGGATGGACTTTGCGGACCTATAGCTCAGTTGGTTAGAGCAGACGGCTCATAACCGTCCGGTCGTTGGTTCGAGTCCAACTAGGTCCATTGCTAGTAGCACCCCTATGTTCTCACCGTCCTTGTTCCCCCCGAACTATGGATTACCAATTAGCTACTAGTAGGTTTCCGTGACAGATCGTCATCAGGTGTGCAACTCGCCTGGCGGAAGTTTTAGTTTAAGTCCAAAGACTGACTGACTATAAAAGCTGAAATCATTCTAGGGGTTTTAACATGAAAAAAATAGTGACATTATCAACTATCATGCTCGCCACTATCACTCTTGCAGCATGTGGCAACAGTAGTCGTACTACCAAAGCAAGTAGTTCAAACTCATCGAGATCAAGTAAACCATCAAGTCATGCAGCAAAATCCGAGCACAAAAAATCACAATCTGAAGGTTCCACGTCTTCTATTAGTTCATCTATCACGAACCAATCTAGTGAAGTGGATGCTTCTAGCTCCCAGAGTTCTCAAACCTCGTCAGCAGAATCCAATAGCGATGAGTCTGCCTGGGTAGTGCACAATGCTGACGAAGCCACACAGTTAATAACACAAAAATTAGGTGATCAAGGTTGGTCTGTTGTTGGTGGAACATTTGGTGGTGCTCATTCCGGTTATGATGAAAATGGCAATCCCAACCCCAACCCCGCTCCAAAAGGATATATTCCATATATTTCTCTGAATAATAACCAGGGTGATTTTTATACAGTGTCTGCTAAAGGGGATATCACCAAGCAGAACTAACACCCGTTTAGTGTCTAACTTTTTTGTATTCTCCGAGCGTTTCTCTTCAAGAGGAATGTCTAAATTTAACTACAATTAATGATTGCAAACTAAAAAAGCACACATCCCCTCCCGCCAAGAAGAAAGATGTGTGCCAGTTAGATAACACGTTATCCACGTGTGCTTTTCGAATACTATTTTACTTGAAAGAAGGTGATACAACAACCCTTTCAAATTTGCCGTCTGCCTACGCGCAATCGAAAGGAAGAAAATAATATGGCTAGTTTTATCAAACGTGGTACAGGATGGCAGGTAAAGATTGCCTACCAGGATAACGGTTCAAAGAAGTGGTTAACGAAACAAGGATTCAAAACTAAGAGTGAAGCTAGAGCTTTTGCAGTTGAACAGGAAGCTAAAATGCTTAAGAGTATCAACTTGGGGCAGTCAACGCAGCGCTTTGTTGATTATTACATGAATTGGTACAAGACATTTAAAGAGCCCATTATTGCACCAGCTACAAAGCGGCGTTACCGATCTACCATTAATACGCTCATGGCCTATTTCCCAGTGCAAAACATTGGCGACATCACCCGTACTGACTACCAAGAAATGTTGAATAGCTTTGCGTATGGCAGTAACGGTGGTCAACCACATGCTAAATCTAGCGTTCAGAAGCTTAATGTGCAGATTCGGGAATGTGTACGCGACGCTATCCAAGATAGCGTCATTGATAAAGACTTCACCTATAATGCCACTCTCGGCGGTTCTAAGGGCCGTGACGAGCGTTCCAAGTATTTAGACGAAGATGAGATGATCAAACTACTCAACGCCGTACAAAAGTCCCCTAGTGCGCAACATGTCGTCCGTGCAATGATTACCACTGCTCTTTATACTGGTTTACGAATTGGTGAAGTTGCTGGATTGACTTGGGACGACATTAATTTTAATTTTAAAACGGTTGATATTAATAAATCATGGGATTTTCAAGTGTATGGGTTCAAGCCTACTAAGAATGAAGCTTCTAAACGGATAATCCGTGTAAATGATGAGTTGCTATCATTCTTACATGACTTTAAGATCAGTCAATCACTATATGAATTTAGTAATCCGCGTAATTCAGTTTTTATCACTACACGCGGTTGGGTTCCCGATTCAACAGCCACTACCAAAGAACTAAACCAATTATGTAAGCAACTCGACATTAACCGCATTACCTTTCATGGTTTGCGGCATACACACGCTAGTTACCTGTTATCCACTGGGTCCACAATTGAGTACGTCTCACAACGCTTAGGCCACGCGTCAATTCAAACGACCCTAAGCACATATTCACACTTGTTAAAGAACCACAAACGTGCCGAAGATGGCCAGGCTCTTGCTTCTCTAAGCCAAGCAGTCGGGAATAAGCAAAAAATTCAAAAGTTAGAAAGCTGAAACCCCTTGCTAGAGTAAGGCTCATCATGGGTGTGTTTCCCTAAAGTTTCCCTTTTACCCCCTAAAACGATCAAAGGGAAACAAAAAGGGAAACTTCCTAGCTATCTGGAGCCATTTTCAGCGATGTATAGGCACGAACATAGCATTTAACGTAACACCTAGAAACACTGTTACACCGGCGCTAACGCCGGTACATAGGTATTTCAAAGGCACAAAAAAAGACCCCATGAAGGGGTCCAAGATGCCGCCGGTGGGGGTCGAACCCACACTTCCGGTAAAGGAAACTGGATTTTGAGTCCAGCGCGTCTGCCAATTCCGCCACAGCGGCATAATTATCAAACTGTTACACGCCCTTTCGACGTGAAAGGTGGTAACCGGATTTGAACCGGTGATGAAGGTTTTGCAGACCTCTGCCTTACCACTTGGCTATACCACCATGATGACCAAATCCTAACTGGGATAGCTGGATTCGAACCAGCGCATGACGGAGTCAAAGTCCGTTGCCTTACCACTTGGCTATATCCCAATAAAAGGGCGGTATGTGAGAATCGAACTCACGCGTGCTGGATCCACAAACCAGTGTGTTAACCACTTCACCAATACCGCCATAATATTTAATAAGCAGGGATAGCAGGAATCGAACCCGCACCGGCGGTTTTGGAGACCGACGTTCTACCGTTAAACTATATCCCTATAAATGGCGGAAGTTGGATTCGAACCAACGAACCTTTCGGGGCGGTTTTACAGACCGCTGCGTTTAGCCACTTCGCTATTCCGCCATAACAAATGGCGCGGGACGGAATCGAACCGCCGACACATGGAGCTTCAATCCATTGCTCTACCGACTGAGCTACCGAGCCATACCTGCTATTACTACTATTAAGATGGATAACGGTCCCAACGAGACTCGAACTCGTGATCTCCTGCGTGACAGGCAGGCGTCCTAACCAACTGGACCATGGGACCATCATGAAATGGAAGATACAGGGCTCGAACCTGTGACCCTCTGCTTGTAAGGCAGACGCTCTCCCAACTGAGCTAATCTTCCATAATGTTAAATTGACCCCTACGGGATTCGAACCCATGTTACCGCCGTGAAAGGGCGGTGTCTTAAACCACTTGACCAAGGGGTCATAAAACGGAGAGTAAGGGATTCGAACCCTTGAAGCAGGTTGTTACCCGCTTACATCATTTCCAGTGATGCTCCTTCGGCCAACTCGGACAACTCTCCATTTTCACTTGTCAACTCCGGCAGGCGGGCTCGAACCGTCGACAACCTGATTAACAGTCAGGTGCTCTACCAACTGAGCTATGCCGGAATAATGCATGGCGACGGCCTACCCTCGCAGGGAGCGATCCCCCAACTACTCTTGGCGCGACAAAGCTTAACTTCCGTGTTCGGCATGGGAACGGGTGTATCCTTTGTGCCATCATCACCACACTATTGAG
>NZ_BQXN01000039.1:0-7525 GCF_045862745.1 Furfurilactobacillus entadae
GAGCTCACGTTCACGTATGGTAGGATGACAATAAGGGCTCATAGCTGTTTTCCTCCGTTGGTTTGTTTTCCCAAACACCATTATACGGGAGACTCAGTTATGAGCCTTTATATGTGTTGCACTTAAATTGTAAATTCGCGTGATGAATTTAAAGCGGCTTTTACCAAAGACATGCAAAATTTAGTTGATATCACTGATCAAGCACGTGACGGTGATTTTGTTAAAGCAGATGTCCGGAGTAAGTGGGATTGGTTGTCAATGCAGTTAACGCGTGTTTCGACGTTAGCGGCCCGGAATGCAGGTTATAATGTCCGAGTAGCGCCGCAGGAACGATTAAAATCAGTCATGGTTAGTTTGATTTATCAACGGTTACAGGCCATTAAACAGTAAGTACGTAAACCATACTATGAGGCGCGATTCCAAGATCAGTTTGGAAATGTGTTTAA
Source organism: Furfurilactobacillus entadae (assembly GCF_045862745.1). Classification (NCBI taxonomy): domain Bacteria; kingdom Bacillati; phylum Bacillota; class Bacilli; order Lactobacillales; family Lactobacillaceae; genus Furfurilactobacillus; species Furfurilactobacillus entadae. The sequence continues at coordinate 447 of NZ_BQXN01000039.1, forward strand.
ACGGGAACTAAAGGAGACAACCATTACTCAAGCGCAGCATGATCAAGCCGCTGCTCAAGCAGTGGTAGATCAGTTACACCCGACGCCTGTTCAAGTGCTAAGAAAGACGGATAAACAGCAGACCCAACCACCATCGCTTGGTTTAGCTAAATTGGCCGGAAAATTAGGCAAAGAATATAGTGCGAAACAGATCCGATGTATGATGCAGATTACATGTCGTACCTGCGGACTGAAGATCGGATAGTGACGCCGGATCAGTTCAAAGAACTGCTAGAGAATCGTGACGCAATTGCCTAATTAGTGGGGATCGATCCAGCACAATTAACGCACTTGGAGCCGCGTAAAACGCACGTGGGTAAGGGAAGCCACGGAGCTAACCGCCCTGGAAGCAAGCTACCACAGTCGTTAGATGAATTAGATCAGTTTGGACCAGCGGCACGAGGTATTTACACCGTTGCGGCCCACAGCGCTTTAGCGATGTTCGCAGAAAACTACCAATACAAGGCAATCGAATTGCATTTGCAAGACTTTCCTGACTATCGGGCGGTCGTTAATAAACCGATCGAATTAGGTTTCAAATCTGTATTGGGTGATGAAGTTAAACCGTTGAATGTGGGTAAAATGGCCAATCCGTTTGTATATGAAGATGCGAATAAGAAACCAGCCGCACCGATAACAAGTTGGTTGTTTACGTATTTAGAAAAACATCAAGTCGGTACCGGGGCCACCATTTCAACCGGTAATGGTGCCCAGGTTAAGGAGTCAAAAGGAAAGTTATCTTTGACCCAGACAGGTCTTGTGACCGCCGTTATGGGTAAAGACGCAATGATCGCGTCGACAAAAGTAACTACACAACTATTTGATGGTATGGCGGCTGTGGGCCAGTTTGAAAAGGACCCAGTCGCTGTACTCAACACAGTGACGCAGGTTGCGGCGCATGATAAGCCGATTATGCTAGCAAATGCACAGGCACTACGTGAGGAATTGGGGCAGCCGACCGAAGAATTAGCAAGAAAGCCAGCTGAGAAAGCGACTGGCACAAACGCTAATGGCTTACAGGTTAAGTTCAATCAAACGTGGGCAAGCCACCGCTTTACAGAGGAAGAAGTTCAAAAGTTATTGGCCGGTGAACAGATCAGTTTTAAATACACGACTAAAACTGGTAACCAAAAGACCGCGACTGGTAATCTGCGGAAGCAAACATATAAAAAACACGAATTTTGGGGATTTAAAACGCGATAAAATTTTCTTAAAAGCCGTTCTTGCGCTTTGGCTGCTTAATATGAGCTAGACATGAATTAAATTCGCACCAACTTTAAACAGTATAGGTTGGTCAAAAGTGAATTTGCCAAAGAACGTTGTTAAATCAGCGTTCCTTTTTTAATACCATGATGACGACGTCGAACTAATATCTTTTATGTACCATAATTAGTAATCTATAAGAACCCAAAAGAAATACGCTGGTCAAGTTGCAACCGGCGTATTCATGAAGGTATGCACAGTGTCAGGAACTCAATCTAATAATTCGGCTGATCTAGCCAAAATCATCGCAACATGTCTCGTGCTTATGCTTAATTGCTGAGAAAATCGCACCGCAACTAAGACACCCGAGTTCGTAACCGCCTTCTCCCGATTGCCAGTAGCCAGAAACTCCTCCTGGTCCAACAAGTCCACCATTAATACTCTTCAAGCTTTCTTCATTTAGTACCTCGTCTGTTTCAAAAAGTTTTGATAAATCTTTTTTCATGATTATCATTCCTTTCCTGTTTTGACTGCTATTTTTCTACATCCTTACTATCGCATATATGTTTGGATTAATGCGTTTTTTGTTATAAAAGTCTTTTTTTGGTGGATTAACGTTTAATTAAGTTCTATTGCTAAGTTATTGAGTGCATTCAATTGTTGAAGTGTGGTATCAGATCCCACATATTCTTCCACGATTTTTCCATGTACTACCAAGGCGATTGTTGGGGTGCCTTCCCATTCATAGGGTTCGTTAAATGTGTCCCAGAATAGCCCTAAATCCGAATTCGGAAAATCTTTAAAACTTTCAGTCAAGTTTAAGTAATATACTGGTAACTTTGCCTCTGAGATAAACTGTTTCGTGACCGGCGATAGAGCCCTGCAGTAAGGGCAGCCACTAAACCCAATATAAGCGAAAAATTTGGCTTGACGATCATTCATTAGACTCAAATATTGCCATGCAGTAACTTGTTTAGCACCTTGAATATTTTCGTTGTATTGTTGGACAGTTATCGGCTGTGAAATTTGTGATGAATTATCTGAATTCGCACTAGAATCTGCTAACACATGAGTATAATATGGCGATACCGAAAAAAGAGAAAGAAAAAGAACTACTGAAATTAAACGTATTTGGAGCCATGGTGTTTTCTTGATCCTGGACATGATAATTCCCCCTTTCATGGCAGTATGCCATAAAATCAATGTACATATCGATTAGGTAAATTATCGTAAGAAATCTTTGATGTAACGTTAACATCATGAGATTTTGCAAAGCCGTTCGGTCTGTACCAGTTTTCTATAAGAGACTTCGGCTTGTAAATCATTGGCTAGTTTGATTACCCTAAGATTAGTATCAAGAAGCTTTATATAATCTGGATTTATTAAATAGCTTTTATGACATCGAAATAATGTCGGATATTTTTGAGCGTAAGTATTCAATAACCCTTTAAACACATAGGTTTTATTCAAGCAATTCAATTTAAGCATACCCGGATGGTTCGGAACGGTCTGAAGAAGGACAACCTCGTCTATTCGCACCTCAATATATTTTCCTTCCATGTGAAAGGCAAGATGCGTCTTTGACATTTGAACGTGATTCAAATAAAGAGAGTACGCGTAACGTAGATCATCTGATAGAACTGCGTCATCGAATTCAAAAAAAACGTCCATCGGTTCAAGGTGCAATTGAATTAATTCTTGGACATTCAAGAATTCATCAAAGCTTAATATGATTTCTCCAAATGCGCTTTTACTACGAATATGTTGACATATATTTAATATATCTTCTCTGTCGGCAGCCGCTACATGCAATAAGAAATAAATTGTTCGATGCTCGATACTTTGGTTTAGATACTTTGAAAGTTCGTGTATATCATTGTTACAGAATGATATTTTTGCATCAAAATCTTCGATTATAATTGTATTTTGTAAAAGCTGTTTAACCCTATCAAGTTCCTTTTCACGCGGACAAAGTATACAAACATTCAACATCCTATTCACCTACTTTCAAATCAACTTGCACAATTTTGAATCAATGACGCGTACGTGCCGCCTAGTTGCATTAGTCGGCTAGGGCTACCATCTTCAACGATTTTTCCGTTATTCATCACAATAACTCGTTTTGTGCGTTGACTAACTTCTGGACGATGAGCCACGAATATTATTGTCCGATCCTTTAAATCATTTAAGAAATCAATGATTTTTCGTTCCGTTTGGGTATCCAAATTACTAGTAGACTCATCAAAGATAATCACTTTCTTTCCAGTGATAACACCACGGGCCAAACAAATGCGTTGTTTTTGCCCACCTGAAAGTTGAGTTTGAGAAACTGATAAGTCTGTGTCATATCCGTTTGGCAATTCCATAATATCTTTATCGATTTGAAGTTTTTGGCAGAATTTGCGTACTTCAGTTAGGCTGGGAACTGTTTTTACTCCCAGAGTCAAGTTTTCGAATACTGTACCGGAGAACAAATGTGGATCCTGTGTAACGTAGGCAATTGTTTGTCTAAGATCTGACAATCTATAGTTTGAAATATCGAAATTATTAATTTCGATGGTTCCCTTAGTAGGTTCCATAAAGCCAACCAAAAGTCGAACCAATGTTGATTTTCCGGAGCCACTTGGACCCGTTAAAGCAATTTTTTCTCCTGATTTGATTTTAAAAGTAATTCCTTTTAAAATGTCTTTTGAGAATCCATAATGAAAAAATGTATTTTTGAAATTAATCTCGCTTAGACTAAATGGGATGGAAGCAACATGATCAGGTTCAGATGGAACCTCATAAACTTCGGTTAGGCGATTGTTGGCTACTCGGGCTGATTGATATTTAGATTGTAAATTAATGATATCTTGTATTGGATTTAAAAAATATCCCAGAAGAGCGTTAAAAGTGATAAGTTGCCCAATTGAATATTCGCCTTGAATTACGTATTTTGCACCAAATCCCAGAATCAATACGGTGAAGACTAGACGCACTAAATTTTTCAAAATTTGCTGCAGTTGAGTTACATTGCCCAGCTTGAATGAATAATCCAAAAATTTAATAAGGCCGGCGTTTATTTTGTTAAGCTGCTCATTTTCGGCATTTTGCGTTTTGATGCTTTCAATACCATCTATTGATTCAATGATTTTAGAACTCACTTCTGCGTTGCTTTGCATTTCCAAACGATTCAATTGTTCAATTCGTTTTGAAAAAAGCAAGACGACTAGCATATATATTGGAATGGCCATCATTGTTAACATTAACAACTTAATATTTTGAATTCCTAATACGAATGCCATTACCAAACCGACCATACTATTTAATAAAAGTGAAATTACACTACTTGCAATTGCGTCCACAATTTTACTTGTGTCACCGAATCTGGAAATTATATCTCCTGATGTTCTGGTTCCAAAGAAATACATTGGCAAGTGTACAACGTGTTTAACATAATCAAAGATCAGTGTATACGATAGATTTCTGTTCAGAATATTAAGCCAAAGTTGTTCTAAGTAAGAAATCAGTTGTTGCAAAATGTAAGCACTCATTAATGTTACAGCGCTAATATTTAACAGTGTAAGACTCTTTTGGGGTATTACTGTGTTTATAAGGAATTGAAAAAAATAAGCGCCAGCAATATTAATTACGGTTACTAATAATGAGGAGGCAATTATCCCAAAAATCAATAGACGTTGTTTTTTTAAAGCGGTCAATATCCGCCACATTGAATTACTTCGCTTTTTATTTTTTTTGAAGCCAACATCTGGCAACATAAAAAATGCAGTTCCAGTCCATTCGTTTGCTAATCGATCTTTATCAATCCAATGAAGGCCACTGCTAATGTCTGGGTCACCAACGAGAAACTTCCCATTTTTCACCTTAAATACTACGTAATAATGCTGTAGACTGCCATATTTTTTAACATGTATAATATACGGCATTGGAATATCTTGTCTATTTAGAAGTTCTAACGTGCCCTTGACTGCTTTTACTTGAAAACCAAGCTTTTTCGCAGCCTTCGCCATCCCTAATCCCGTGGTTCCGTTAATGTCTGTGCGCGCAATATCTCTAATTTTCGCAATTGGAACTTCCGATCCGTAACTCTTGAGTATCATCGAGAGAGCTGCAGGGCCACAATCTTGTTCATCTACCTGACTTACATAATATTTTGAAAACATGTTACCCACCCTTATTGGTTAAAAATGAGCGATATCTGAATGTTTGTTTTTGTGCTGTTTGTATTCAGCATCATCATAAAGTGGAACTCCCTTTTGTTTGGCCATTTTTTCAAGCATACTAGCAATTTCGTTCCATTCTGATGTAGTTAAATAAGATCCATTAACATTTGCAATAACACCGTTTGTAACGATCGGAATTGCAGCACTAGGTATACTAGTCAGTGAAGAAACGTCTTCTTTACTTAAATTCAATGTTTTCATATAGTATTCTGTTGCACGAGCTCCTGGATTTGTTAGCAACCAGCCTGCACCCTTTTGTGCGCCCCCTTTAAATGATCCACGAATTAGATACCACAACGTTGAGTGAGTTTTCATACAGATCACAACCTTTCTAGAATTAATATTTCACACTAAGAGTATCACATTAAAGTTTTCTAACTTTAAATTTATACTTTTCTCATTTTTAATATAAATAGTTTCAATTCTTGTTGCTATTCCGTGCAACGGGTACATGACTAAACAGGGAGAAATAATTTAAAAACCATTTTAATGCTTTTGAGAACTTCTTCGTATCGAACTAATATAAGAAATGTTTCGAATATGTTACGCGCCATTCACGTATTTGAACAATACTTAGTGACCTTTACCCCAAAAGTTGGAACTAAATAGTTTTGTTAATTAGGCAGTTAATTGCCGCTCGAAATCGAGTGGTGATTGACCGCCTAATTTTATTTGAATTTGCTTTTGATTGTAATAATTAATCCAGGAATCGATTGCTTTGATTAGTTCCGAGGCGTTTACGTATTGCTGTAAACTACCAATTTCAACTTTTAATTTATCAAAGACAGTCTCACATGCTGCATTGTCTAAACAAGTCACTCGTCGAGACATACTTTGCCGGATATGCATTTGTTTGAGTGGCTTTCTCCATGCTCGATGCTGGTATTGCCAGCCTTGAACTCGATGAGGACTTGTGCGAGTTCTTGGTTGGATGCTTTCTCAAGACTTGTATTTTTTTAAGGCGTCTAAGCGTATCCGCAATGATAAATTCTCTTGTTCGGGGCGTTTGATGCGTTCCTAATCTGATTCTTTTGCGATGTGGTTTCACTCCCGTTCGCATCTCTAACAACACTTGACTACCATATAGATTATAAAGCCGTTCCCAGCGCACAATAGCCTCCATTGAAGCGAAGCCAAAGTGACCACAGGTCGCTGTTATTGACACGCGATTTTGTTGTTTCTACTTTACAAGATCAACACGAAACTTATCAGTAACTTTGGGTGGATTGAGCAATCCTTGGCGGCCATATTCTTCATAGATAGCAACTAGAACACTGAATAGCTGTCTGGCAATGTGATATCTGTTTCGAACGGCGGCTTTTGAATCCGTTCCCGTTAGATACGCTTCAACAGCAATGATTTTAGTTTCAATAGAAATTTTAGTCACGCAAATTGTCAAACCAAGTGCAACACCCGCTGATGGTAGACTTCATCTGGTGTTTGCCAGTTAAGACATTTTCTTGGGCGTTGATTAATTTTATTGACGATGTGCTTAATTTCTTGGGCAGAATAATTGTTTAAGTCAGCTTTTTTGGGGAAATACTCACGAACTAGACCATTGGTGTTTTCATTTGTACCACGTTCCCATGGCGCATGCGCATCAGGAAAGTAGAA
>NZ_BQXN01000040.1:0-7334 GCF_045862745.1 Furfurilactobacillus entadae
CAGTTGACTTCAAGTAATCACATTGCAAAACTTGGTTAAATCATCACATTAGTGATGATTTTTTTGTGACCAAAAAAATTTAGGGCTACGCATTAATTCCATTCTGTTTGATTCACAGACCTCTCCTCCCTAATGGTCAATGTAAAGTTGTCCGTTAGAGAATGTTTAAAACTGAAATCACATGGTCACATACAATAGGAAGAAAACTTTTACTATGTCGGATATTTAAACTTTTACGTAGTCGATTGTAATCGTTAACGTAATGTAAGTTGCTACCTTAATCGATTGACATTCACAAAATTATCATTTGGCAAAACATCGGTTTCGAATTTTTGAATCAGCTTAAGCAGCTGGATAGTCTCTTCATATCCTAAATCGTTCACCCATTGATTGAAACGCTTCAGATGCTCCATTTCAATCATATTAACGATATGAAGGCCGCTTTCAGTCAAAGACAGATATTTTACACGCCGATCACTATCGTTAGTATCTTGCTTAACTAATCCACGCTTTAATAAAGGTGAAATTTGAGCTGAAATACTTGCAGGGGCAACTTTTGTAATTTCCGCGATCTTTTGATTCGTCAATTTTTGATGATCTCTGATAAGTTTCATGACCAGCCATGCATTGTGCGATAAATTATACTGTTGGTCAACAACCGAAACAAATTCATCGAGAAACTTTCCCATAAATAGAAACGCGTTGTTATATTGGTCCATTAATTCTTTATTGTTCATGATAGCTTCCTCCTGAGTATTTATTTTCACGAAGACAGCGTGATACCACAATTGGTATATAAATTGGTGCTCCAATAGTCATTATATTGGTAACTAGTTTAGATGCAAATCTTTTGTACGATTATTTAATTTTTATTTTTAGTTTATCAATTATTTAAATATAAAATCAGGCAAAAATAATTATGTACGTAAACGACAAAAGTAGGATCATATGCAAAGTCTCTTAGTAATAAAAAAAGCTCTCAGCAAATTAAGCTTGCTAGAGCTCTTTTTGTAGATTGAAAATTGTTGAACACAAATAAAATGCAGTCGTCGTAAGAAATCCCAGTAAATATTCACATGTATTAAAGGATATTAATTTCAATTTTTAACTTATTTATAAATTATATCATATCATCTATGGCACAAGCTTTAAGAAGATTATAAAAACTGTGATAATTCTGCCTGCCTTATTTCATGAGGAATAAAAGTGCGAATTTCATCTTCTGAAAATCCGCATTGTAGGAATGAATGTGTCGAATCAAAAATAATCGGAAAGTGAAGCATTGTTGGGTCTTTATCAATAAACGCGAGCATTTCACCCAAAGAAATTTCATTTAAGTCATGTGTTTTTTTGAACAACAGAATAGATTTTCCTCGCGTGGCAAGTAGATCATCTAACCCATTTTCTGAAGCTGCTAAGAACGATTTAAGCGGAAGCTTAACTAAACCAGGCAAACTAGGATGCACACGATGTTCAGTAAAATCAATATGATGTTTTTTAAACCAAGTAACAGCCCTTCTAGAAGGATAGTTGGATGGTAACGTATAAATACTAATCATAGTCCAAACCTCAATATTTATTTTTAACTTCACACTGTAGTGTACACAACACTAATTATAAATACAAACAATTAGTAGGGCTAACTTATTAGGTCGTTTACTTTGCTAAGTAAACCTTTATATAGCAAAAATTGAATAGACCGAAAAGATCCTGTACAATGTGATGTAATTTTTGAAGGAGAAATAAACCTATGAGAAAAATTAGTATTTTATTTGTATCTTTATTAACCATAATGACTGGTGCGGTTTTATCTCCAATATTGCCTCAAATAAAAAGCGCCTATCCTTCCATTTCTACGATTTGGATTGAATCACTTGTAACCATACCCTCTTTATTTGTCATTGCACTGTTGCCATTAATCAATAAACTCAAAATTTCTAGTCGCAAACAAGCACTAATTGGTTTATTTATATATAGCATTGGGGGCCTAATTCCGTTGATCTTTTTATCCTTCAAAGCTCTAATTGTGTCAAGATCATTAAGTGGCGTTGCGCTCGCATTGATTGCCGGTCCAGCTATCAGTTTAATTACAAGTAATTATTCAGGAAGCACTCAACAAGAATTCCTTGGATATGCCAGTGCTGTTACAAATATAGGCACTGTTAGTTCAGTTTTGTTTGCGGGTTTTGTTGCGCCTATTTCATGGCGGCTTACCTTTTTGGTTTACAGTTTGGGGGGGATTTCTTTTTTACTTTTATTATTTTTTGTTCCTGAAAATGAAGTAACACCAACTATCAGCAGCAATACACCTTCCAAAAATCCGCCAGTGATTTATCTGCTTTTTTTTCTTAGCCTGTCATTAACCTTAATCTACTTTGTTCTTCCAACTAATCTTGCTTTTTATGTAACCGATGTACTGCATATTAAAAGCAGTCTAATGACCTCATATTTTAATGGCCAGTATTTCCGTATTCGGCTTTTTTATCGGTCTATTTTATAGAAAACTCAAATTATCAATTATAAACAAAGTTGTTTTCGTTTTTATTGGATTCAGTTCTGGTATGTTTTTACTTTCCATGGGCGAATGGATTCCTTCTTTAATATCTATGCTACTGATTGGTATTGCACTTGGTTTGGGCATGCCGTTTTTAAATGAATGGGTCTCAATAACTTCTAATGATGCAAATCGAAAGAGAAATATCGCGACCAGTAACGCAATGATTTTCGCTGGTCAGTTCATGTCACCTTTTGTTTTCCAATTTCTATCTAAACCATTCGGATTTCATGAACGAGGTATCTTTTTTATAGCTGCGGTTATTTCAGCATTCCAAATTATAATTGTGTTTTGGGCTGGTAAAAACACAACCGAATCAGCTAAATGAACCTCATGATTTTTGATTACAGAAAGCGGATATCGCTTAGTGCATTCATTGTAGTATTAAGCAATATCCGCTTTTCATACTTAATTGTCGATCGCTGTTCATCAGTTTGCCTTTATTTTGTTCATATCGTGTTCGTAATTCCGATCGTATTCATTGTTTATTTGTGTGATTATATTTCACAATCGTAAAATATGATATTGTTTTAATTATATTAGTTGAGAACAATTTTTGGAAAATTTTTGTGTGCATGCTAGAATACGTGCATATATTAGAAAGGGGGTATGTACTTATGGCAAATGTCACAATTGATAAAGACATTATTTATGATGAAAATTTGGATTTAAAATTGGATGTTTATCAAGGCGATAACCAAAATGATGCACAACGTAAGGCAATCATTGATATTCATGGTGGTGGTTGGTGGCTAGGATATAAAGAAGAAGAAGCCGATTGGGCGACCGACTTTGCTCAACGTGGCTTTATTGTTTTCGTCCCTAACTATCGTTTAGCACCTAAAGTCTTGTATCCCGCTCCGGTAGATGATTTGGTTTCAGTATTTAACTGGATCAAGCAATCTGAATATTCTTTCGACCGCGACAAGATTGGGGCTGTTGGTATGTCTTCAGGTGGCAACCTAGCGATTGAATTAGGTTTAAGAACAGGGATTCCGATTGCTTCTTGGTCTGGAATCATTGATTTAGATCATTGGGTTGAACAACATCAAGATGTTGTTGCGCCAAACAAAAATGCGCCAATTCCTGGAACGCCTGTCTCACAGATTAATCAAACTGGCGCAAACGATCCTTATTACAAATGGTTTGTACTAAACTATGTTAATAATGATCTAGATCTATTAAAAAAGGCTTCTCCTTTACATCGCGTAAATAAAAATGCCGGACCAATGTATTTAGCCAATTCTTTGGACGAGTTAACGCCAACAGCTGCTGTTGAAAAGCTACAAAGTGAACTCACAAAGAATATGATTCCGTCGGTTGTACAATTTGTCCCTGGTCATGGACATGGTGAAGCCTATACAAAGCAAGCACAAGAACCAACCGTCGCTTTCTTTAACCAATATCTATAACCATACATTTTAGAAGTTGCAGGCTCGAACAATCGATTATCTAGCGGCATGAAGAGATAAATCACCAAGAATAATGGCATCTAGTTGTTATAATTCAAATAACAATTAGATGCCATTTTTTATCATAACCGCTTTAAACCTTGTTAAAATCCCATGTAAGTAAAAAGTCTATCAGGCTTCGTCGCAAATCCCACAGTGTAGCAATCAATATTAAAAACTGTTGCACTTTAAAGTCTTATAAAATCAGCACAATCTGCAATTTGTTTTTGGAGGAACAAAATATGACGAAACGTAATTTAAATAGACTCTGGTTCATTATAGTAACAATTATAATATTAACTCTATCATTCAATGGCCCTGGTTTCGTCATGACGCCTTTTAAAGGAACTTCGATGATAGAGACCTCAGGAAAGGTGGATTTGCCACTCGTCAATCTGGTCCTTTTACTTATTGATCTTGGGTTAGCAAAATATATTTGGCGTATTAACTTTGGCTTGAGCGTAGTTAAATTGAAAACCTATTCTAAGAGAATAAATACACTGTTGTGGGTGGTCCCAACAATCATCATGATCTTAGCAAGTGTTTTCTATCCTAACCATTTGATGGCGTTCTTCAAAGTAACGCTTCCTAGTCAAGTTCTTGTCGGACTATTTGGTACCCTGATTGCTGCAATAATCACTGGATATTTTGAAGAAGTTGTATTCCGCGGTGGGATATTTGGATTTCTTAACAGCTTAATTCACTCTGAAAGATCAATCTTATACTCATCACTAATCGCTGGCTTATTCTTTGGCGTAATCCATCTTTCTAATCTGGCTGGAGGCGCCAGTCTCGCGTATACCTTAGCACAGATGTTTTACGCGGCTGCATATGGTTTCTTTGCCGGGATGATTTATGTGAAAACGCAGAGCTTATTGTTACCCGTGATAAGCCATGCTCTTGCTGATTGGTTCGATTTTTTCTTTAATATCTCTGTACTGGGAAGAATCGACAAACCTTTTATTCTATCACTCGTCTCAATTATTCTAACTATCGTTTTTATCGTATGTGGTTATCTTATTTACAAAACAATTGATGAGAAAGATAAAACCGAATTCGATGCTAAATACCATACCTTTAATTAACCTACCTATGAATTTGAAAGGACATCTTTAGAAAGATAGCTAAAGGAGCAAGCTTTACGTTCTATCAGTGACCGCTAGACATGCCGATTTTTGTCGTCCTCACTAAATTTATGATGACAAATGATCTAAACGTAACCTTTTTAAACCATTTAAAGTAATAACTGCACGATTACTGTAACTACCCTAAAATTTTTAACCCCAAAACTAGATGCTAATGTCTTTTTTCATAAAATCTTCGTTGAATCGTTGGCGATAGTCCTTAAGTTAACAAGCTAATCAATTAGGTTTTTAGAAATCTAACTAAAATAACAATTTAAAATAAAAAATACTTCCTCCCCTAATTAGTCTGTGTCATAATTGGGACATTAAGTATTGCCTCAAATTTAATTTTGCAAAGGAGATCATCATAAATGAACTTAAGTAAGCACTACAAATTATATAAAGATGGTAAAAGCCTCGTTAATGGCGTGATTATTTCAGGAACTGTCATGCTAGGACTTATTACTCTTTCCGGAAATAATGCCCGCGTACACGCCGATACGCTCTCCCAAACAAGCAATGGTTCAGATAATGCGTCTGTTATTTCAAACCAAAATAATCAAACGGTAGTTTCGCTTAATTCAAATCAAAATGCTAAAACCACCACTGATCCGCAACCAAATCCCATAAATAATAATCCACAAGATAGCGAAGTGTCTGCTTCAAGCACAGGTGCCGTTGCCGCCAACAGCTCATCTAACTCACAAGAGCCAGAACGTGCAACTCAGTTAACTACAAGTTCCGATAAAACTACTGAAACCGATGATCAAATTAACGATCAATCTTCTTTACCATCACTACCACAAAGTGAACCCATTAGTGGTAATCCCGTAGCGTTGACGGTTAATACAGCCTCGACAGATGTGAAAACTGCCACTAATCAAGCTGAGTTTTTAAGTAATGACCCGCAAGCATCTCAAGCACCTGTCACGGTGTCAAATAATTTTAACAACGGGCCGTTTAACGGTGACTCATTGATTACCGTCAGTGGTGAATTGAATGGGCCATTCAAAAGTGGTGATAGTCTCACATTTACTCTTCCCGTCAATAATGTAGATGTAGATAACAGCCCCGTCACATTTAACGGGGCCGAAGCATATGGTAATTTCAAGTATGATAATACAACTGGCATTGGGTCTTATACATTTGACAAAGATTTCCCCGAGATTGATACCCCAATCAAATTCAATTTAAATTGGAGTGCAAAGTCCGACGCTTCAACTGGAAACAAAGTGTCAGTCACAAGTACTTTAGGCGGACAGACTACCCCTCTTATTTTTACAAACGGACGTGATTTTTATGACACTTTGGGACCAGGTCAGCCCGGTGATCAAACGTATTTGACAATAGCCCCTACACCTGGCCTGTATGGAATTAAGGGCGCTGGGAACGATAATTATATCGGATCAGGACAATTTTTGCCTACCGGACAAATGACTTTTTCGGTGGTTATCAACCCTGGTGGCGGCTTATCAGATGCTAAAGATCGCACCTTAACTATTTCTCCGATTGACGGAGGAACGCTTTCACCAGAAGATGTTTATTATTCCAACAATCATGGTAACTTTCCGGCAAACGGTGCTTCTTCATATATACCACTTGACCAAATGGTTAAAGAATCGAACGGCGCAGTCAGCTACACAACTGGTACCAATTCAATAACCATCAAGTTTGCAGATGGTTATAGCAGTAGGTGGGATATTATTGCCATGATCTTAAAGAACCCTACCGATTTAAATAAAGATCAATACCGTATGAATTTTGTATATGCAACTTCTTCTACGAATCTACCGGTGTGGGGATCTCCTGCTTCTCCAGGTGGTAAGTATCAGAATAATTCTAGTAAAGGATTTGTACCAAATATTCAAGGCAATGTAGACCATAACTATTACGTTGGACAAGTATCGCAAGAACAATTGTCAGCACAATTATTAAGTGGTGTCACCGCAACAGATGTCGAAGATGGTAATCTAACCTCAAAGATTGTCTTAGACGATAGTTCTATTAATGTTAATACGCCAGGTGTATATAAAGTGACCTACAAAGTCACTGACGCAGATGGAAATATTGCAACTGTTACCTCTGATATCACCATTAAAGCAGACCAACGCTCAATCTCTGCTAATGACTTCACCATGCACGTTGGTGACGCTACTCCTGATGCGGCTAGCTTTGCTGCTTCTGCCACTGACATTGATGGTAAGG
>NZ_BQXN01000041.1:0-5700 GCF_045862745.1 Furfurilactobacillus entadae
TAGACAATGCAGCATGTGAGACTGTCTTTGATAAATTAAAAGTTGAAATTGGTAGTTTACAGCAAGACGCAAACGCCTCAGAGCTAACCAAAGCAATCAATTCCTGGATTAATTATTACAATCAACAGCGAATTCAAATAAAATTAGGCGGTCAATCACCACTCGATTTCGAGCGGCAATTAACTGCCTAATTAACAAAACTATTTAGTTCCAACTTTTTGGGTAAACGTCACCTCTTTAAAAGAGGTCGCTGCTTTTTTGGGGGGTTAACATTAATTAGTTTATCTTTAGTCTGAAGCCAAGTATTGAACACTTCACAATAATCAATACATAGAACAATTCACTTAAACGCTAATGTTAAATTTCTTCTAACTGCAACGTCACTTCACTGATTAACTGTTCTCCTTGATCAGTTAACTTATAATAATGTGCTCGCCGATCTTTGTTGTGAAAGAACTGCGTGGCAAGCTCTTTCTCAAATAAATACTTGATGCTTTGGGAAACAACGGCACTAGAAACGTTAGCACTCTTGACTATTTTCGATGGTTCATAGTTTTTTTGCAGTAATGCAGTACCCACTAAAAAAATTGAAATCGTCAATCCATAACTTTTTAAAATTTTCTTATATTCAGATAACATCATGTTTGCTGCCAGTATATTTTCAAACGGTCTTTCTCTGTTTTTTAACATTTTTCACCTGCATTAATTGTTATGTTTTATAAACTATCAAAAACATAAACAAATTACAAGCAAACATTAATTCAAAGTATAAACCATTTGTAAAATACACGATTTTCAATAGTTAAAATCTAAATGGTTGTTTTAATTCATCTTTGATATTTGGATTTTTAATTTTTTACGTCGTTTATGGTACGGCCCTCGCGACTATCCATGACCGACGTATTGTGGATTAAATAAATAATTGTACTGAAAAATAACATCACTAAGACAAGGGCCAAAATCACCAATATGCTAAGACCAATGACCATTGAGCGTGCAGCCACAAGATTCAATAAATAAACCAATCCCCACCAGAGTAGACCCGTAATGAGTAAAACCAGTGTTAAAGCCAACAAAGCACCGGCCCAAAAGTTAGGACCACGCCATAAAACCAGGCCGGCAATAATCATGATCATGATTAACGCAATGACAATTTGCATATTGTTTCTCCTTTTAGTTCAATGTCGTCCACCCAAAAAACAATTTGTAACTCATTATAACAAGGAGGCGCACGATTTAAGAAAAGCTTTATCCCAGTACTATCAAGAAACCATTACAATAACTTGTACGGTGTCCCCCAGATTCTAAAGGCGTTCTTAAATGAAAACACGAAAATTATCAATGAATGGCTTTTCAATCAAAGTTCTGGGTATTATTTTAATGATACTTGATCATATTCATGAGGAATTATTGCCATTAGGCATACCCACTTGGTTTAACATGTTAGGACGAATTGTAGCACCCTTATTTCTTTTTATCGGTTGAAGGTTTTGTTCACACACATGATCGTAAGCGCTATTTATGGCGATTATTACTTGGCTTTTGGATAATGGCACTTGGTAGCTTTCTCTTACAGACTTTTCTACCTGTAGATAATGGTCATTTGGGTTTATTGAATAATATTTTTGGAACTTTATTCTTGGGTGTTTTTGCAATGCTCGGAATCAGTAAAATCACCGATGGCCGGCGGGAAAATGATCAGCGTTTAATCTGGCATGGCATCGGTATTTTAAGTTTAGAAGTGCTACTATCGCTTGTTGGCACAGCCGTTTTATTTGTTCCAAATCTATCCTTGCGGGTCGTTGCGGCACGCATTTCTCAATTCATTCCAAATATCTTCACAACTGAAGGTGGCCCTCTTTTCATTTTATTGGCCGTGCTCTTTTATTTATTTAGAAATAATCGTTGGGGGCAAGTAGCAAGTTTAGCAATCGTTTCGCTTATTTTCACTGGCCTTAATTTTCATGGATTATTCAGCACGAATTATTCTTGGATGATGCTTGGCGCCATTATTCCGATTGCTTTGTATAATGGGCAACGAGGTCGTAGTGACAAGTGGTTTTTCTATGTTTTTTACCCAATGCATATTTGGGTGTTATATCTTCTGGCTTTTGCTTTACACCTTACCGGATACTAAATCACAAACATAAATCAGTCATTCATGACACGTAATGAGTCATATAAAGGAGAAAACTATGCGCAAACTTTGGCTTGTTTCAGGACTTATAGGCGTTATAATTTGCGGAATTTTTTTGGCCTGAACGAGTGGGATCGATATAATAAAAGCGGGGATATATATTATGTACACATTATTAAAGATGGTAAAGAAGAAGTTCGTAAAGATGATAATGATAGAAAATTCATTGACTACCACTATGAAATGACAGCGTACAACGATAAAGGGGACGCTAAAGCAGTTGATTTCAAAGGTACCCCCGGGACCCCGTTAACTTTAAATAGTTACCTGAAGCTAACAGTTAACCCCCAAAAGGTGTGACTCAATGGGAAAGGGTTGGTAAAAAACAAGTTCCTAAAAAAGCCTTGGAAAAACTTACTAACTAACCAAGCGATGAAATAAAATGCTAGTCATTATGGTGTAAATTAGCAATGTACCCAGAAGCTCGGTCATTCATGTCCAAGTAGTTCACGGACAAATAGTTTATTAACGATCACATTACGTTTTCAGTAAATAACCAGAATAAAAAGGGCTTCACTTCAGACGAATACTGAGGTGAAGCCCTTTTGAACGAAATGATCCATTGTGTTTTTTAATTTTGAATCAATTACGTTCCTAGAATAGACTAACTTCGGTGAGCTTGTATGATCTGTTGACCAAATTCTGTCTCGTCAAAATGCTTGATCACATCTGCCAGGCTATCTTTTGATAAACTTGCACCAAACAACTCGCTTCCAGGTTCAGTCATAATACCATCGGCTAGCTCATAATGAATCACGGTATCAAACCCCATTGTCTGAACAAACTCGGCAACCTTGTCAACCGCATTATGCTGATCACCGGTTACAAATAATGCTTTTCGTTTTGGATCACCTAGCGGACGTGCATCATCCTGAAGATTATGATACCCCATATGATTGAACGTTTTAACAATCGTACTCTTGTTAAAATATGCTTGAACTTGCTCACTGGAAGTAGAAGACGGATCGAGTACTTCCTCGCGAATCCCGTCGGTTTCCCACCAATAGTTCATTGCATCAATAACTAATTTATCCTTCAACAATTTGGGATTAATGTTCTTATAACGACTCAACGGAATTGCCAAAATGATTAAATCGCTCTTGCTGACAACGCCTTGATTGGTCGCAGCTACGGCCCCGGGTACCAAGGTTTCGATTGTCAAAGCGATTTTTTGCACCGAGCCTGAACCAGATATTCGCACATTGTATCCAGCTGCTAGGGCCAACTGTGCCAAAGTAATCCCAACTTTACCGGCACCGATAATACCAACAGTTTTAATTTCTGTCATGGCTATTTATCCTCCGATAACAACTCTTTAACCCGAGGAATCACCTTAGTAGCATACAATTCAATCATGTGTTCTCGCTGTGCCGCCGTTTGATTACCCGCGCCATAAACTAAATCAAACCGACCTAGGCCAAGTAGCTTAATTGTACGTGCTATTCGTTGCGCCACATGTTCTGGGTTACCTACATAAAACGAGCCAACCTGCGTTTCATTATCAAATTGTTCTCGACTCATTGGTGCCCAACCCCGGGTCAGGCCGATTCGATCAAAATTTGCCTTAATATTTTTCCAAGCCACGTCAACTGCTTCATCTTCATCATCAGCAATAAAGCCGTGCGAGTGAACCGCAACCGGCTGAACTGGCTGATGGAATTGCTCGGCCGCCTTTTTATAAAGATCAACGTAAGGTGCAAACCGCTCCGCCTGACCGCCAATGATTGCAATGATGACTTTATACCCATACTTAGCTGTACGAATAATCGATTCTGGTGATCCACCGATACCGATGTAAGTTTCTAACCCATCATAGTCAGTTTTAGGATACACATCTTGCTCTTTAAGTGTTTCCGTAAATTGACCGGACCATGTAACCGGCTTTTCTTTAATGAGTTGATCATACAACGCTAACTTTTCGTTAAATAAATCATCATAGTTTTTTAGATCATAACCAAATAATGGAAAGGACTCCGTAAATGAGCCACGCCCCAACATTACTTGAGCACGGCCAGCCGATAATCCTTCAAGCGTAGCAAATCGTTCATACACACGCACAGGATCATCGGAACTTAGCACAGTTACAGCCGTCGCTAATTTAATATGTTGAGTTACTGAAGCAATGGCACCCAAAACAATTTCAGGGCTCGACACACTATAGTCAGGGCGATGGTGTTCACCTACGCCGATTACATCAATTCCCAATTTATCAGCGATAGCACCTTCCTTAACAATTTGTCGAATTGATTCCCCTGCAGTCATTAGACTACCATCTTCTTTAGCAACAATATCCCCAAAGGTTTCAATTCCAAATTGTAATTCATTTATGTCTACCATGGCTGTTCCCTCCTTCGCTTACTTTTTGTAAGCTGATGGTTTTAGATTACATCATTTCGAAAAAAAAGCAACGGTTAAGGAGAAAAGGAGCAAGTATAAAACAAATCGATTGGGGCTTCTGAACAGATCAACCAAGTTCTGGCAAATGCCTGAATCAATAACCACTCGGCTTCTCGATTCATCTATACACGTTTGACAGTAACGGTAACTTGTTACCTAACCTAGCAGACAAAATAGTTGACGTTTTCATAAAAAACCGGCTTTAGGCTATTAGTTTAGTGTCGAATCAATACAGTTACCAAAATTATTAGTGTTTACGTTTGTATCCACCCATTAAACTAAGCATACTGTGCTTTTTAGGGTGTTCCCTAAACGACGGTTAAGCTTCTCCGTGAAAATTCACATCTGACGGAATTTGCGATATAATAAAAAATGTCGTTTAGGGTTGTCGTTATCAATATTTAAGAAGGACAGAAAATGAGTAAAATTGGTTATGCACGAGTTAGTACCACCGAACAAAATTTGGATCGTCAAATCGCAGCACTGAAAAACGCTGGCGTGAAAAAAATCTTTTCCGACAAACAGTCCGGGAAAGATATGGAACGTCCGGAACTTCAAAAAATGCTTCATTATATTCGTGACGATGATATTGTCTTTGTTATGTCATTAGATCGACTAAGTCGTAATGCGGACGACATTACTATGCTAATTCAAAAAATCAAAGATGCCGGTGCTAGTTTTCAGTCACTGGATTTGCCAGATTTTTCGTCGATTCCTGATCGTGGGCTACGCAACATGTTAACTGACGTGATTCAGTCTGTTTTCAAGTTCCAAGCTGAATCAGAACGACTGAGAATTAGAGAACGTCAGGCCCAAGGAATCAAACTGGCCAAAGAGCGCGGAATTTATAAGGGGCGCCCACGACTATATGCTGTGGACGCAAAGGACCCACAAAAGCGCTACATTTATCAGCAGGTTTGTAATGACTTACAGTACAGCCAACTATCTGACTCGGCCATTGCCCGAAAGTTTGGTATTAACAGGTCAGTGGTGCGGTATATTAAAGCCGACCTGACACATTTGCAGCCTGATCAACTTACGAGTTGAAATAATAGGGAATATGCTACTATCATGGCGATAATTAAAAAGAGTCAACTGCTTGCGAC
>NZ_BQXN01000042.1:0-3665 GCF_045862745.1 Furfurilactobacillus entadae
CAAATCAGTACAGGAATAAGTATAGCGAACTTTACGGCGGGCTTCAAGCCTTTTTAAGCACTTCCTGACCGCTTTTCATGACCATTGCTGCACCGTTTTTTCCTAGCCTCTGTGGCCCTTCGTGGCTAAGTGGATTATGGGTTTCATCTGCCATGCTCTTTAACGCCTCACACAAATTCACACCACAAAAAAACGCTGACCTAATCCTAATGATCAACGTTTTTCATTTGCATGGCGACGGCCTACCCTCGCAGGGAGCGATCCCCCAACTACTCTTGGCGCGACAAAGCTTAACTTCCGTGTTCGGCATGGGAACGGGTGTATCCTTTGTGCCATCATCACCACACTATTGAGTGTTACGCACTCAAAACTGAATCAGATTCTTTTTATTAGTTTAAACCGGACACCACTTTGTGGTTAAGTCCTCGACCGATTAGTACTAGTCCGCTCCATGTGTCGCCACACTTCCACTTCTAGCCTATCTACCTCATCATCTCTGAGGGGTCTTACTTCCATATAGGAATGGGAAATCTCATCTCGAGGCGAGTTTCACACTTAGATGCTTTCAGCGTTTATCTCATCCATACATAGCTACCCAGCGATGCGCCTGGCGGCACAACTGGTACACCAGAGGTATGTCCATCCCGGTCCTCTCGTACTAAGGACAGCTCCTCTCAAATTTCCTGCGCCCGCGACGGATAGGGACCGAACTGTCTCACGACGTTCTGAACCCAGCTCGCGTACCGCTTTAATGGGCGAACAGCCCAACCCTTGGGACCGACTACAGCCCCAGGATGCGATGAGCCGACATCGAGGTGCCAAACCTCCCCGTCGATGTGGACTCTTGGGGGAGATGAGCCTGTTATCCCCAGGGTAGCTTTTATCCGTTGAGCGATGGCCCTTCCATGCGGTACCACCGGATCACTAAGTCCGACTTTCGTCCCTGCTCGACCTGTCTGTCTCACAGTCAAGCTCCCTTGTGCCTTTACACTCTACAAATGATTTCCAACCATTTTGAGGGAACCTTTGAGCGCCTCCGTTACCTTTTAGGAGGCGACCGCCCCAGTCAAACTGCCCACCTGACACTGTCTCCCATCACGCTAAGTGATGTGGGTTAGAGTGGTCGTATAACAAGGGTAGTATCCCACCAATGCCTCCTTCGAGACTAGCGTCCCGAGCTCTACGGCTCCTACCTATCCTGTACAAGTTATACAAACACCCAATATCAAGCTACAGTAAAGCTCCATGGGGTCTTTCCGTCCTGTCGCGGGTAACCCGCATCTTCACGGGTAATATAATTTCACCGAGTCTCTCGTTGAGACAGTGCCCAGATCGTTACGCCTTTCATGCGGGTCGGAACTTACCCGACAAGGAATTTCGCTACCTTAGGACCGTTATAGTTACGGCCGCCGTTCACTGGGGCTTCAATTCTGAGCTTCGCTTACGCTAACCCATCCTTTTAACCTTCCAGCACTGGGCAGGCGTCAGCCCCTATACGTCATCTTACGATTTTGCAGAAACCTGTGTTTTTGATAAACAGTCGCCTGGGCCTTTTCACTGCGGCTACACTTGCGTGCAGCACCCCTTATTCCGAAGTTACGGGGTCATTTTGCCGAGTTCCTTAACGAGAGTTCACTCGCTCACCTGAGGATACTCTCCTCGACTACCTGTGTCGGTTTGCGGTACGGGTAATTAAACTCTAACTAGAAGCTTTTCTCGGCAGCGTGACATCAACGACTTCCCTACTGAAATTTCGGTCCTCGTCACAGCTCAATGTTAAAGAAACAAGCATTTAACTCATCTCACACCTCACTGCTTGACCGGACACTTCCAATCGTCCGGATCGTTTAGCCTTCTGCGTCCCTCCATTGTTCAAACAAGTTTAACTAGTACAGGAATCTCAACCTGTTATCCATCGACTACGCCTCTCGGCCTCGCCTTAGGTCCCGACTAACCCTGGGAGGACGAGCCTTCCCCAGGAAACCTTAGTCATACGGTGGATCAGATTCTCACTGATCTTTCGCTACTCATACCGGCATTCTCACTTCTATGCGCTCCACTAGTCCTCACGGTCTAGCTTCACCGCCCATAGAACGCTCTCCTATCGCGTCACTTACGTGACACCCACAGTTTCGGTAATATGCTTAGCCCCGGTACATTTTCGGCGCAGAATCACTCGACTAGTGAGCTATTACGCACTCTTTAAATGGTGGCTGCTTCTGAGCCAACATCCTAGTTGTCTGTGCAACTCCACATCCTTTTCCACTTAGCATATATTTAGGGACCTTAACTGGTGATCTGGGCTGTTCCCCTTTCGACGGTGGATCTTATCACTCATCGTCTGACTCCCGGATAACACATCAATGGCATTCGGAGTTTATCTGAATTCAGTAACCCATGACGGGCCCCTAGTTCAAACAGTGCTCTACCTCCATGATGCTCTAATCCGAGGCTAGCCCTAAAGCTATTTCGGAGAGAACCAGCTATCTCCAAGTTCGTTTGGAATTTCACCGCTACCCACACGTCATCCCAGCCTTTTTCAACAGACACGGGTTCGGCCCTCCGGTGCGTATTACCGCACTTTCAGCCTGCACATGGGTAGGTCACCTGGTTTCGGGTCTACTTCAACATACTCAAACGCCCATTTCAGACTCGCTTTCGCTACGGCTCCGGTCTTTCCACCTTAACCTTGCATGTTAACGTAACTCGCCGGTTCATTCTACAAAAGGCACGCTATCACCCATTAACGGGCTCTAACTACTTGTAGGCACACGGTTTCAGGAACTATTTCACTCCCCTTCCGGGGTGCTTTTCACCTTTCCCTCACGGTACTGGTTCACTATCGGTCACTAGGGAGTATTTAGCCTTACGGGATGGTCCCCGCAGATTCCGACGGAATTTCACGTGCTCCGCCGTACTCAGGATCCTGAACTGAGAGACTATGATTTCGTCTACGTGGCTTTCACACCCTATGGCGACGCTTCCCAACGTCTTCGACTATCATGGTCTTTGGTAACTCAAATGTTCAGTCCTACAACCCCAATCTGCAAGCAGATTGGTTTGGGCTCTTCCCCTTTCGCTCGCCGCTACTTAGGGAATCGAATTTTCTTTCTCTTCCTGTTGCTAATGAGATGTTTCAGTTCACAACGTCTACCTTCAACTAGAGTATGTATTCCCCTAGTGATAATCAGCTATTACACTGATTGGGTTTCCCCATTCGGAAATCTCCGGATCAAAGCTTACTTACAGCTCCCCGAAGCATATCGGTGTTAGTCCCGTCCTTCATCGGCTCCTAGTGCCAAGGCATCCACCGTGCGCCCTTTCTAACTTAACCTAACAATTCAAAAGAATTGCGGTTATGAGTTTAGCGAATAACAATTTTAACTTGTTAAAAAACTCAAAAAACGCGGTGTTCTCGGTTTTTAATAATAATAAAAAGAATCATGATTCAGTTTTCAATGTGCAACACTTGATCACTTCGTGATCAATGGAGAATAACGGGATCGAACCGTTGACCCCCTGCTTGCAAAGCAGGTGCTCTCCCATCTGAGCTAATTCCCCATGTTGTCTAGTCAGGCCGATGGGCACAAGTGGACTCGAACCACCGACCTCACGCTTATCAGGCGTGCGCTCTAACCAGCTGAGCTATGCGCCCAATCGTTTTG
>NZ_BQXN01000043.1:0-2491 GCF_045862745.1 Furfurilactobacillus entadae
ATTACCGGATCGCTCACATGATTGGGCACGCGAACGATTTTTAGGTACCCCTGGTATGAGTAAGCAAGAGGCAATGGCTTACGATGTTGAGCGGCATCAAGAGATAATCCAAAGAGGTGGACAAGAGCAAGGATTCTACAGTGCCCCATTCAAGATTAAAGGTCTACCATCGACACGTCCTTTTGAGCCGGTGCTACCTGGGCTCACCGCGATCACTTCGGCTAACGAAAATGAAAAATAGGCCAAGAAAAAAGGAGTTAGCATCATGAAAGACTTAACTGCCAATGAACCAAACAAACTGTATGGTGATGAACAGGTTCCCGTGGATTTTGTGTTAGACGTGGAACAAAAGTATCTAGGCAAGGTGTTGGCAGTGTTGCCAACAGAGAACTACAGTGTACAGTTGAGCGAAACGCCTAACAAGCTGCACATTTCTCAACTCAAAAGCGGGCCAATTAATGCAGGCCGAATCACAGGCCACCTCACTAGTAAACCGCAGCTGATCAATCAATTTGTGGAGCAGTTACGAGCGATTGATCTTGCCGCCGGTAATGTCATTGAAGATAACGAGCCAAATGTCCGTTGCACGTACTACAAAGATGAGAATAGTCAGGAACAAAAATGTGAGATTCGTTGGGGGCAAAACTATTGGCTCGCAAATACTCTGAAAGAGTTAAAAAAAGGCGATAGGGTTTGGTTCAAATCATATTCACGAGCGATAACTAGGTTTTGGGTGAGCGTTCCAGATGCTATGACTGGAAATGTTTTAAGAGTTCTCGAACAACAACCCAAAATTACACCAGAAACACTCGAATCCCTAAAGTATTCAAAGTATGAGCAAAATCAACGAGCTTTTACGTATAATTTTTTAACTGAAGTGTTACACGTGATCGCCATCCTATACATGTTCATTGGTGTTGCTTTATCGGTACCGGGTGCAATTGCAGGAAACAAAGGCGTCACGATTCCGCATTCACTCATTGTGCAATCAAATGCTGAAGCGGTGTCGATGCTAACGGGTGGTTTTGTCTTCTTCGTTATTGCGCTGATCATTTCTGCCCTAAGACATCATCTTGTGAAGCGAGAAATGGCAACACCGTGGTCAATGGTTCTCGAAAGAATCGATGAAGAAAATCAAATTGTGATTGGTTATCGCACACGTATCGTCTATTGGTTAGCCCATCATGTACAAAGTGCCTGGCTTAAAAAGATGTTGAGCCCACGTTATGCCCAGCGATTTTTGGAAATCCAAAGCGTATCGATGGACGTATCGATGGAAATGGAACTGATCGACCCAGCTGATCGGATTGAAAAGCAACCGGTGCGATACAACGTCTAACAAACCATAGTCAACAATTTAATAGCAGTGAATTGGTTTCCTTCATGTCCTTTTTCACTGCTTTATTAAAAAAGGTAAACGTGAATAATTAGAGGGGGCTTGTTTAATGAGTTATTTAGAAGTGTTTTGGCTTGGCTTTGTTTTTGGTCTTTCGTGGCTAACAGGAATATCTTCAGTAATTGCTATCAAATTGTTAGAAGATATATTAAGTGAAAAAAATAGCAGAATAATTTTAGTAATTGAAGATTTGTGTCTGCTGGTGGCTGCTTCTGGTCTTATATACTACTTGTATGAACGGTTCAAAATGCGTACAGGATTAAGATTAATATGGAACGATTTGAATGGAGCACTTGGCGTGGGGATTCTCGTGGGTATGGCTCTTTCATTCGGTTTCTTGTGGCTTGCTGTAAAAATCTCGGAAAGAAGTAACAAGGGCAAATAGATCAATATTGTTCACAAGGGTAAGCATAGTCAACAACTTAACAGTTGTTGACTATGCTTTTAAACGGCTTTAAACCCTGGGTTAGAGGTTGGTCAAGAACACTATTCAGCAAATAGACATGGTGTTTTCCTTCTTATATAATATACTGGTAATCATAATTGCAGGAACGCCCCCACGGTCAACTTCAAATTGACCCAGCGTGGGAGGTGATGCCCATGCAATTAAACAGAATGAGGTTAGCTTGCGGTGCACCTGTTAATTCAGGTACTCACGGCCGTTAGTTTAGCATTGACCATTATCGGTCAATGTAAAGCTATTTTTGGCCATAAAAAAAATCATCACTAATGTGATGATTTAACACGTCATTTTGCAATGTGATTACAGAGAGTCAGCTGTCGCAAGCAGCTGGCTCTTTTTAATTGCTACCATGATAATAGCACAATTCTTGTTGTTTTCAACCGTTAGCTCTGACCTGGTTGGAGTGTCACTAGGTCAGATTTAATGTAACGCACCACTGACCTGTTAATACCAAACTTTCGGGCAATGGCCGAGTCGGATAGTTGGCTGTACTGTAAGTCATTACAAACCTGCTGATAAATGTAGCGCTTTTGTGGGTCCTTTGCGTCCACAGCATATAGTCGTGGGCGCCCCTTATAAATTCCGCGCTCTTTGGCCAGTTTGATTCCTTGGGCCTGACGTTCTCTAATTCT
>NZ_BQXN01000043.1:2563-2684 GCF_045862745.1 Furfurilactobacillus entadae
ATCAGGAATCGACGAAAAATCTGGCAAATCCAGTGACTGAAAACTAGCACCGGCATCTTTAATTTTTCGAATTAGCATAGTAATATCGTCCGCATTACGACTTAGTCGATCTAATGACATG
>NZ_BQXN01000044.1:0-2300 GCF_045862745.1 Furfurilactobacillus entadae
AAGCTGCCCGTTCACGTTTAAACGCGTTTGCTTGTGCTGCGTCGGCGAGGTGCCCGCGCTGTTGTTGCTCGTTCCAATGCCAGGCGGCGCTTAATCGTTTAGTTTCGCGCGTCCTTAAAGCCTGCATGAACATGGCCTCATGTGTAGTGGTGTCAATCAACATGTGATGATCTCCTTTTACAATTTGTTGACCTAAACATAAAAGCCACCGCAAAATTAACCAAAAAGACGCAAAAAAAGAGCAATCTATTTTGATTGCTCTTTAAAGTGTTAGGTGAAGATTTTTCGATTGCACACATCAAAATCATAAATCCAACGCGTATAGTATGTCCAAAACATGGCGCAATATGATTTGTTTGTTCTGCTATACTTAAGTTATCTACATAAGGGGACAGTATACCTATGGCCAAAAAATATTTTAGTTCAGTCACAAGAAGTCAACATACCTATGCTTTTTTTAAGGAACGTCAGGATGATCCTAAATGGCACGCCGATTTCATCCGTATACGATCAATGCGGCGAAAAAAAATAATGATAAATGCGTCAATTATTTTTACTGGTGTTGTCATCTTTTCGTTAGTTACCGGCATTTTAAACACAAAAACTAATGTGCAGCGAGCATCAAATACTACAGTTTCGTCAAAGACGCGTTCGTCTAAAGCTAGCGATCAATCAACTACAAATTCGCAGGCTAGAGAATCCATCGATGACGATGCATCTTCTGACAATGCCGCATCTTTAAGCTCTTCTAGCACAGAAACTTCTGAAGCACTTAAAAATTCAAGCCCTGGTAATTCATCGGAAGCCGACCAATCAGAAAATTCAGATTCGAATGATACCTACACAAATGCGTATGGTCATATTGTGACTAAAGGTCAAGAAGATAATAGTGGCATGGCCCGCAGACAACGTGAAATTAATAGTGATTATGAAAATTTCGATAACTTAACACGTTCTAGTCTGACATATGATCAAAAAATTACACAAATGAAAGCATGGGGATTTACATTTAGACCCGCGGAAAACAATGGGTTAATTATTTATGGTCGTGACCAATCCGAACCTGCATTAGGCATTATGGATAAAGACGGCAACATTCAAAAACAATGACATTCACTGCGCTTTTTGGATAACCAGCTTGGTTGCCGACTTATGTGATTATGCGTGCTGACGCATTGGTTACTTGATTCTTTCTACAACAGAAAAAACTCCAAGACAACCAAAAGAAAGTCGCCAAAGAGCAACCTTCCTCACGTTCATTTTTAATTTTCAACATGCTATAATTATTTCCGACATGTCACACAAAACCCCCCGTCGTAGCTAGTGGTCAGCTATGACGGGGGTTTTTAAATCTTGCAACACCAGCCTGATTTTAGTCTTCTTTATGTGGATCAGGTTCACCAGTGGCGGCTTCCATGCCCTCCGCTGTAACAACGATTTGCCGGTTGTCAAAACGCCGGTAGGAACCTTTAGGCCACTTTTTTGGTGATTGTTTAATGCTAGTTTGAACATATGAACTGTTTTTGCCCCAGATGTCCGCTGCTTCTCTAGCTCCTAAATATTTGAGCTGTTTAAATTTATTTTTGTCATGTTCCACCTGTCCATCAATACAATTGTTCTGAAGATTCAATCAAATACCGCATGAAATCAGGGAAAAACAAAAATGCAAATGCAATCGCGATGGCATAAACTTCTAATTTAAGGTCATGTTTCCACTCAGGGATCATTTCCGGCTCCACCAAACACTTGGCTCCATCGTTATAGGCAAAAAAGGTTCCTATGATAGGGCCAGCCCAAATAAAGAGAGCCATCAGTGGCCCACCTGCGTCTGCTGTAAACGTGGCTGGCTTTAGAATCTGCGTAATCAGCAAATTACCTGGAATATACGCAAGAACAATATTCAAAGTAATGCCGCAAATCAGCAAAGTAATTGGCACCCCCAAGAACAAACACCACTTCCCCATCTGGATAATCATCTGTTTAGCCTTTTTCATGCTGTCGCTATCTCCTAACCATTAGATCTTAGTCACGTTCTACTTCTTGATCTCGGTCCTCATCACGTTCGTGCGCCCGTAAGGCGCGCATCTGTGCCCGGCTATCCACCGCCATCAGTTGATTGATCGCGTGCATTGCTTGGCGCGTGGGCTGGCGCGCACGTAAATTGCGGTTGCTGGCTGGTTCCATTTTTTGATACTGCCGCCGCAGGCTAGGCGCCATCTGTCGCTCACCTTGCAGTTCAGGATTGCTCGGCAACGCCAGTTTTCGCAACTGTTCAATTAACTGGTGGTTTTGTTGTTGCC
>NZ_BQXN01000044.1:2323-2478 GCF_045862745.1 Furfurilactobacillus entadae
AGCTGTTGATTATTCATATTAACTTCATGCTTCAACCTCAACGCCTGCTGTTCAATCTGCAAGCGTTTTTTTATGGTCGCCACCGGTTGCCCATAAATCTGGCTGACCATTGGACCTGGGGTTTGTTCAATCAATGCCAATGTCTCGGTGACCCG
>NZ_BQXN01000045.1:0-153 GCF_045862745.1 Furfurilactobacillus entadae
AATGCATATCCGGCAAAGTATATCTCGACGAGCGACTGGTTTAGACAATGCAGCATGTGAGACTGTCTTTGATAAATTAAAAGTTGAAATTGGGAGTTTACAGCAATACGCAAATGCCTCAGAGCTAACCAAAGCAATCGATTCCTGGATTAA
>NZ_BQXN01000045.1:168-288 GCF_045862745.1 Furfurilactobacillus entadae
GAGAATTCAAATAAAATTAGGCGGTCAATCACCACTCGATTTCGAGCGGCAATTAACTGCCTAATTAACAAAACTATTTAGTTCCAACTTTTTGGGTAAACGTCATAATCGTTAGATTTT
>NZ_BQXN01000045.1:430-1877 GCF_045862745.1 Furfurilactobacillus entadae
ATAATAATTTAGTATCAGCTTCGTTAAGATCAGTTTAAAGATAGATTTTCAAGAAACTTTTCATTAAGCATGATTGGCGCAACAAACCAACAATGGTAATCTTGCTTATGCCGTTACTGGATCATCAAGCAATTATAAGCACTGTTAACTCTGACCTTCCCCCGGTAATAGGCATTATTTTCAAAGGCACAAAAAAAGACTCCATCAAGGAGTCCAAGATGCCGCCGGTGGACTTATTAGCTACCAGCAAATGCCTATATAACAGTATTCCTAAATTAATAAGGGAAACAAAAGGGAAACTCTAAACTGGGCAGACGGTAATTATACATATCATGCTTTTGTTTTTCGTGGATCAGGTTCACCAGTGGCGGCTTCCATGCCCTCAGCGGTGACGACTATTTGCTTACCAAACACCCGATAGGTTCCCTTAGGCCATTTGTCTGGACTTTGACGTAGTGAATTACGAACATAAGCAGCGTTCTTACCCCAAATTTCTGCGGCTTCCCCTGCGCTCATGATTTCAGTATTATCTAAATCAACCCTTACCATGCTTAGCACCCCACCATAAAAAGATTAATATAAAAGTAACCGCCGAAATGTTAGCTAAATCAGAGATAATGACATTGCTTTTTGACATCATCATCAACACTAATTGCAAAATATTTAATAAGGCAGTAACTGCCGCAATCAAAATAAATATGATATTCTTATTCATAGGTCATAGACGATGAAGATACACCAAAGTAGCGAGCTCCAACTCGCTACCTGGTAATTTTATTTATCCCTATGGTGATAACTCTTAATGGCTATGACCATGCCAACTATCGAAGCTACGCTGACAGAAACATGTTCGATAATCTCGGATAAAGTATCAATAAACTTCATCGCTTTCCTCCTTTCAGGTTTATATAATAACACGGTATAGAATCGAAATCAACACTATACAGAACTTTTTTCTGTATTAAAAAAAGGCTCTAACCTCCCGTAATTTTAGGAAGTTAGAGCCTTTTTGCTAGTAATATAAAACTTGTTCTAGGTAGAGTTCGCTTTTGCCGATTATTGTAGTTTCAATCGATCACCTAAGGCATTACGATCAAACCACACTGGTTCACCACCCATAGTTAGCTTAATGGCACTGTCACTCAAATAAGCGACCTCAAAGTACGTTTCTTGCACGTTATCACCAAAGGTAAAGAATGAACCATCATTTAATGTCTGTTCATTAATCCGGTTGCCATACGTATCGACAGCGGTCAATGGCCCCAGCGGAATGTAGTTGTTGAAGTCCACTGGATGGAGGGCAATGTCGTTGTTCACTGCATACGAATTACCATTGTATGCCACCAATTGATCCACGTAAAAGATGCCATCAATGGCGGCCTGGGTATATGCCGGAGATGGCGTGGGCGTTGGATCAACCTTTTGCCCATTACCACCCGCATTGGTG
>NZ_BQXN01000045.1:2102-2331 GCF_045862745.1 Furfurilactobacillus entadae
GAACTTGTCCCAGCCGTCACCATCAAGATAAGCCAGGCTTAAATCAAGGCTGCCATTCCAGCCTGATAAACGCCCGGTTGAGCTGTACTGAAAAATCGTGGGCACTCCCCAAGCTCCCCATGCGTTGTCATCCGTCCATGGATCAGCAATGAACCCATATTGTGGGGCAGAAGAAGCATATTGAGCACCCCATAGGGCGTAATAGCGGGCCACTGGCGACCAGTCATAC
>NZ_BQXN01000046.1:0-1968 GCF_045862745.1 Furfurilactobacillus entadae
GGTGGCTCCGATATTGATACCAACACCACTGGTAACAACGGAAATACCACCGCTCCTGATGAGGTAACGCCTGGCACATCTAATTCAAATAATGAATTAGGATTACCAACGTCAACCACTGACGCTGATAAGAACCGTCAAGCATTACCAGACACTGAAATTCAGGCAGGTGCCACCGTGGTTGGTTGGCTCCTCGCACTCTTTGCCGGTTTCATCATCTGGGTCAAACGCCGTCGGAAGGGACAGCGGAAAGCACGCCGGGCCTAATTTATCTCGCGAGTGTTTACCACTGAACCATGTGTAATCGAAAAGCGCCACTCATCTGCAAGTCATTGCGGATGGGCGGCGCTTTTTTTATTGAACATATTTGAAACAGTTCACTCTCAACATAAGTAAATCTAATTACGATTTATAAACTCATTTAAATCAATTTCGCTATGTCTCAACAAAATCTGAATTAAAGGAGCTAAATCATTTATCGCTTAAGTGAACTTTTAAGATTGGTTAATTCTGTCGGTGTTTAAGGATTGAAGGAACAGTGAGCTACGTCTACTAGATTCTCATACGATATTGATAATACATAGATGACAACAGACCATATAAATTATGACGCACGATAAAATAAAAACCACAAAGTTGTGTAACTCATTAGATGATGTAACGCCACTTTGATAATCACGATCACAGTTAGCGAAACACCCGCATGGGTATCTACCAACATTGTTTTATTACTTTATTTATACCCCGCCGGGTAGTATGAAACATAGTTATTCTAGTTCTTCACGAGTTGCGACTAGGCGAAACACTTCGCAAGAAACCAGCATGGCCTCACTAAATGACCAGTTTTCTTCTGCGGCTTCCTGCTTCCAAAATGTCTCGTGGACCCGCCGCCAATACGTGAGTGTTTGGTCGCCTTCACCTTCATGATACGCATGTTCCGCACTCACTTGTGTAAACGGCATGATTTCTGAAACAACTGTTTGGGTAACTGCCACCGGTTGGTTACGACCGTCTAATATAATATTGTACTCATCAACCGCTGCGGTTGTTTCACCTGGAAAGAACGCAGATGTTGTCGCCGTTTTTTGACCCGCAATAACAAGAGCGGCCAATTCATCGGCCTGCTGTTCGCCATTCCCAAAGGCCCACGACTCAGGTTGCGGTAGTGTGCCTAAGTGTTTGCATTGGCAAACTGCATTCCAAAAATCGGTGATCTGTTGGTCATGTGACTGTGCTTGTGGCATTGATTTTACGCCTCGTTTCTATTATTCCAATTATTAATAATGGACATATTTTAGAAATTTCTTCGTCGCCAACGTCCCGGCTACAGAGCTAGGGCCCTTTATCGGGTCAAGAATAGTTTGATCAAGGATTGTCATCCATCTTGGCTCTACTCTAGGTACGTTTGTTTAAGGGCGAATAAACATGTTCTACATAAGCTGACGTTTTAATTTACTGACGATATAAGCACCACAGGATTTTCAATGAGTTAACAGCCCAAGCTTAAAGTATGTTCGAGTGGTACTGCATTAGTTTGAACCATAGTGTCACGGTTAGCAATATTAATTTTATTAAATGGCGCTAGCTGTCTTTTGCCCGTGTTATCGTTACTCACTCATCAAAAAGCGCTTAGCCATTGTGCGTCTATCCCATTCAGATTAGAACATTAACGATTTTAATTATGATCTGTTACTTGGTTTTTTAATTCTTTGTGTCACAAAAAAAGCGCCGCCCATCCGCAATGACTTGCAGATGAGTGGCGCTTTTCGATTACACATGGTTCAGTGGTAAACACTCGCGAGATAAATTAGGCCCGGCGTGCTTTCCGCTGTCCCTTCCGACGGCGTTTGAACCAGATGATGAAACCGGCAAAGAGTGCGAGGAGCCAACCAACCACGGTGGCACCTGCCTGAATTTCAGTGTCTGGTAATGCTTGCCGGTTCTTATCAGCGTCAGTGGTTGACGTTG
>NZ_BQXN01000047.1:0-1637 GCF_045862745.1 Furfurilactobacillus entadae
AACATACTGATTGTTTTTCTGATCCACCACGGTAAGCAGCTTTCCATCGCCACTGATGGACGTGTTACCCGTAACGACCCGCAGGCTCTTAATGTATAGGTCCATCACGGTTGAATCCTCGCCATGCACCTGACATTGCACTTCAATCTGTTCTACGGGTTTATAAGTCACCGGATCAATCTGTGGCTGCCCAGCCCCGTAGTTATAGGCGAAACCAACCACACTTGGCAGTGAGCCAGTAAACTTAACGTTTTGCACCTGCGGCGCAAAGACACCCACGATTTCATCAATTTGCTTCTTAATCGCATCAAGTGCGGACTGTAGTAAGGCAATTTGTGCTGGCATCGAGCCTGTTGCATCGTCCAGCTGTTTCTTGATGTTGTTCATGTAGGTGGTAAAAGCGTCTAAATCATTGCCGGCCGTCGTTTTGGCGTTATTCAAAAGCTCTTCGAACTTTTGATACTTGGCGTCAAATTCATCAGTCAGTGATTTGATCAACGCTGCCATTTGTTGTTGAAAATCACTGTCAAAATCGTGATTGGTTACGGTCAGGTTGGCAAACTCATTGGGCATGACCGACATGCTTAAGTTTACAGTGCCTAAAGTTTGTGGCCCTTCACGCACTACCAGCATAAGTTGCCGGAAAACCCCAGCAGCTAAGAAGAACGCTTTAGGCAGTAATAATGTGGCCCGTCCGACCCCCCAATCATCCTGTTCAGACGTTGGCACACCGGCATAAGTTAAATGGTGAATTTTAATTTTGGTTTCTGCATCTTCACCGTAGAGAATTAACTCTGTATTTTGAGTGAAATGCATTGGTACCCCATTGCTAGTAATCCATAGTGGCAAAGGCCGATGATCGTCGCCCACCCGTGGGTGCATGGGAATCTGATAGGACACAATTGTAGGATTGGTAATATCCACTTTGTAATGCCCATTTTTAGAACCGCCAATTGGTTGTGGAGTCCATGTTAACGGGTCTTTTACATATACGTCAGTAAAATTTGGATCCATTTCTTCACACCTTTCTATTTTCAGTAAGCAAAAAAGAACCTACTGCATGATCAGTAAGTTCTTTTTAAAGACTGTTTGATAAAGCGTCAATGCGTTAAACACTGTCTGCCAATTATCATTCAGCTTTTTAATGTAGTTGTCGTCAGTCATTAATCCAAGTGGTGTGCTCACTTGTGGTGGAACATAGTAATTCATCTCATCGTCTTGGATTTCGAAGTCGCGCAACACATCCGTCAAAACACACAAATCGGCGTTAATCGGTGCGAACACGTTCTGTAACTCTAGGTAAAGTTTACGATCCAGACTATTACTTGTTAACTCACTGATCGTAGTGACCACTAACGTGTCATCGTATTCATAATTGAACTGGTCCAATAATTTATTAACCAGGCGTGTAAACAGATTCAGGTTATTGTTCATCACCCATTTAAGGTCACGAACGCTCGTCATCGACATCTCTTTAACAGCCCATTGCTTTACTAGTCCAAAATGACGCGGCATGTAATTCAATCCCTCAATCGGTTTAAGCGTTGACCAGTTGGTCAAATCGTTGTTAATTGCGGTTGAATAATACAGCCGCCGCTTCGGGATCCAACCAGCCCCTGGGTCGCTGTACAGTACCC
>NZ_BQXN01000048.1:0-1554 GCF_045862745.1 Furfurilactobacillus entadae
TACACGCCTGGTTAATAAATTATTGGACCAGTTCAATTATGAATACGATGACACGTTAGTGGCTGCGCCAATTCGAGAGTTAACTAGTAATAGTCTTGACCGCAAGCTTTATCTAGAGTTACATAACGTGTTCGCGCCAATTAATGCAGACTTGCGCTTGCTGACGGATGTGTTGCAACAACACCGGGTTAAGGATGACGACGGGCATGTTTACGTGGCACCACAGTTAACGACGCCATCTGGGCTAATGACAGACGACAATTACATTAAGCAGCTGAATGATAATTGGCAGGCCGCGTTTGACACATTAAGCCAATATCAAACGGCATTTAAGCAGAACTTACTCTAAGTGGTGAGTTCTTTTTGTTTACTCAAAAAAAGAAAGGTGTGATGAAATGGATAAAAACTTCGACAATGATTATATAAATAATCCCTCTGAATGGGATCAAGTGCCGGTTGATGATTCTGTTAATGGTTATTCCAGTGTGGATATTACCAATCCGACAATTGTATCCTATAAGATTCCGATGCACCCCCGTGTGGGCGACCGCTTACGACCGTTTCCAATCCGTGTGACAAGCAACCAGAAGACGTTACACTTCACGCAAAACACAATGCTGAACCTATACGGTGATGATCCTGAAAGCAAAATTAAAGTTCAGCATTTAGGCTTTGACGGCGTACCTACATCTGAACAGGACGCTTGGGGAATTGGCCGGGCAACCCTGCTATTCCCGCAAGAATGGTTCCTAGCATCTGGAACATACAAGCAATTGATGCTTGAAGTAGTTGAGGGCCCGCAAGTTTTAGGCACGGTGAACTTTAGTTTGTCGGTTCAGCCAAATGAATTTGCGACGCTTTCGGTAACCAATCACGATTTTGACAGTGATTTTCAAGCAAAATTAGATACCCTCTATAAATCACTGTACGATCAATTTCAGGCGGAGTTTCAGAAGTTCGAAGGCATTATTCAAAATGCCCAAACAACTGCTAGTGGCGATTTAGACGCCTTTACCACCTACATGAACAACATTAAGAAACAGCTGGACGATGCGACGGGATCAATGCCAGAACGGATTGCACTGTTGCAGACCGAACTTGATGCGATTCAGAAGCAAATCGATGAAATCGTGGGTGTGTTTGAACCGCAGGTGCAAAATGTTAAGTTTACTGGCTCACTACCAAGCGTGGTTGGTTTCACCTATAACTATGGTGCAGGCCAGGCGCAGACTGATCCAGTGACTTATAAACCAGTGGAACAGATTGAAGTGCAATGTCAGGTACATGGCGAGGATTCAACCGTGATGGACCTATACATTAAGAGCCTGCGGGTCGTTGCGGGTAACACGTACATCAGTGGCGATGGAAAGCTGCTTACCGTGGTGGATCAGAAAAACAATCCGTATGTTTCTTTTCAAGCAAATAATGACATTAAATTTATGGAGGTAGGTTAGAAATGGATTTAATTACTAAAGGTATGGCCAATTGGGATAAAGCCTTGAATGACTATTTATCTCGCGAAAAGCAGATGTTTACGTGGACCGGTCATCACCC
>NZ_BQXN01000049.1:0-1499 GCF_045862745.1 Furfurilactobacillus entadae
GTTTAGCTACTAGGGCATTTGTGATTCCATCTGCAGTGACGGACAATCCGGCTTCATCTTGGGTAAATGCTAAGGGTACCGCGATCACTAGTGACGACTACCCAGCAAGTAATTAAAAGGAGGAAAATAACATGCCTGAATATTATAAATATGATCCAAAGACATTTGCATACACCGGTGCCGGCGTGGGGGATTCATTGCCAGAAAACGCAACGGCAACGCCAATTACTGGTTTAGTGGGTAACATCGTTTACAACCCCGCGTCGAACGGGTGGACTGGGGACCGTTTACCAGCAACACCAGAGCAGGCGAGCCAACCAACGGCTGATCAGTTAATGATGATGAATGTGATGAAGCAAGTGGCCGCGCAAAACGTTCAAATTGCAGCATTGCAAAAAGCCATGGATGCAGCAGAGACGACGAAAGGGGCAACCGTATAATGTTTCCTAAATTTGAAGATTTAATGACGGCTAAATCATGGGGTGCTGACGCCGCATACTTCCAGTTCTTTTTGGACAATGGAATCATCACGCAAGACCAATTTAAGGAACTGACTGCTTAACGGTACGTGGTATTCATAAATTCTAAATCGAAAGAAGGTGTGACGATTGCGTACTCAATTCAGACGTTTTAAAGCCTGGTATCGCGTGTTGTTCCGTTCGAACTTTGGCGCCTTAGGGATTACCCTGTTTTACTTTGCCGAAGACCTTTACGTCATTTGTAACCCGGACTACTTAAGGGCTCAAGAACGTTTTGGTTGGCTGATCGGGTGGATCGATGACAAATGGTTCGGGTTCCTGTTGGTTGCCATTGCGGCAGTTTTGTTCCTGAGCATTACTCGACATGTACAAAGCATTGAACGTGCGTTAATCACGTTTAGTGCTTTTTTGTTTGGTGTCTACTCGGGCATTTTCATTTTACGGTTCATTGATGGTTTTCCGAACTCATCATGGGCGCTGGCTTTAATGGGCCTATGGCTCTCAATCGGGATCACGAAGTATGGTGATTTTGATGAATAATTGGGCCAAGTTTTTTGAGGCTGTTAAGGACGCCGGCCTGTTTCCGTTTTTGACGGGCCTAGTTCCGGCATTTTTCGCCTGGCGAAATTCACATACGAATAGCCAAACCAAAATTTTACAAATGAGTTTAGACCAGCTCAACCGAAACTATAAAGAT
Source organism: Furfurilactobacillus entadae (assembly GCF_045862745.1). Classification (NCBI taxonomy): domain Bacteria; kingdom Bacillati; phylum Bacillota; class Bacilli; order Lactobacillales; family Lactobacillaceae; genus Furfurilactobacillus; species Furfurilactobacillus entadae. Next base: position 1,177 of record NZ_BQXN01000049.1, read on the forward strand.
GTCATCAACGAACGTGACGCTTTAAAAAAAGAACTTGAAGCTTTGAAAGAAGAACACGCTTCAAACCAAAAATAGGAGGAATCAGATGTTTAACGATATTTCAAAGGCCATTTTAGATATTGCAGCGATTGCATTCGCCGCCGTCGGCGTGCCAGGACTATACGCCCTAATGGGTTATGCCAAGACCCGTACGAAAGATCGACGTTTACAATTGGCGTTAACTTGGGGTCAACAAGCTGTGTTGGTGGCCGAGAGCTTCATAGGTGATGGTTCAGCGCAAAAGGCGACGGCCATGAACGACCTACAAAAGCGGCTCGCCGCTA
>NZ_BQXN01000050.1:0-1117 GCF_045862745.1 Furfurilactobacillus entadae
AATTGTTAACGCAACAGGAACGTCAATTGCCGACAGATCTGCGGCAAAATGCGCGACTGAAACGCGCCTATCAACGCTTACCCACCGACCCTAAAGTTAAATCGATCAGTTCCAATGCAAAAGCATTTGCGGCCAGTCGGCAGGCCATTGAAGCGTATGTGTCAACGACTCTGGCGCAGTCAACGGCTTACCAAGACTGGCAGACGACCGGGCAAGCACTCGGAACCCGGTTTACCACGTTGTATGGTCAACGGGGGCAAGACTATTTAGCGAAACAACGTCGGGAGTTAAAAAAGCGGTTAGGTAATCAAGTCCTGCGGGCTTTGTACGCGAGTGATAGTGAACCTATCGCTCCTACTGAACGTCTTCAAACAGAAGCCGAATTAACGGCCGCTATTACGCAACGGACCCGCCAACTCAAACAAACGCAGCAGCCAGCTGAACAGCAACAAATTAAGCAAGAATTGGCTAAATTAAAGTATCGTTTACGCCGCCAACGGGGCCTAGCGCAAGTCGAGGCGTTCACAACAGCCCGACAAGCACTGTTAGACCAACGGTTACCAGCAAGCTCACTCCAAACTGCGCAATTAACAGCCTTAGCGGAGCAGGCCCAATTAGCGCAATTAAAAATTCGACCGCAACGCCGGTTAACCGCGGCGCAAAAGCAGACGTTAACGCAGTTGGGTGCCCGGTATTATCACGCTAACGATGGGAATTACACGCGCCAGGGCATTGATCCCGTCACGGAGCAGGTGTTTCAGTTAGCGAATCGGCGGGTCACCGAGACATTGGCATTGATTGAACAAACCCCAGGTCCAATGGTCAGCCAGATTTATGGGCAACCGGTGGCCACCATAAAAAAACGCTTGCAGATTGAACAGCAGGCGTTGAGGTTGAAGCATGAAGTTAATATGAATAATCAACAGCTTAAGGCGGGTCATGAAGGGGCTTGGCAACAACAAAACCACCAGTTAATTGAACAGTTGCGAAAACTGGCGTTGCCGAGCATTCCTGAACTGCAAGGTGAGCAACAGATGGCGCCTAGCCTGCGGCGGCAGTATCAAAAAATGGAACCAGCCAGCAACCGCAATCTACGTGCGCGCCAGCCCACGCGCCA
>NZ_BQXN01000051.1:0-996 GCF_045862745.1 Furfurilactobacillus entadae
GGCGTTGGATCAACCTTTTGCCCATTACCACCCGCATTGGTGAACTTGTCCCAGCCGTCCCCATCAAGATAAGCCATGCTTAAATCAAGGCTGCCATTCCAGCCTGATAAACGCCCGGTTGAGCTGTACTGAAAAACCGTGGGCACTCCCCAAGCACCCCATGCGTTGTCATCCGTCCATGGATCAGCAATGAACCCATATTGTGGGGCAGAAGAAGCATATTGAGCACCCCATAGGGCGTAATAGCGGGCTACTGGCGACCAATCATACTGATTAGTGGTTGCTTTGCTCATGTAGATCATCGGACTGGCTCCCGTTAAGCGAGCCACTTCATCCAACCATTGTGAGGCCCAGGCGGGCCCTAAATTAATCGCGTCAGCTTCCCAATCGAGCATGGGTAAGGCGTGCTCATCCAGCAAGTAGTTTTTAACGTTGTCGACGAAGAACCGCGCTTGCGTCACGGCGTCCGTCCCTGGTTCAGCGAAATGATACAACCCCATCCGCTTACCAGCCGCTTTAGCGCTCGCGTATTGTGCGTTACAAGCGGGATTGACATAATTTGTGCCATCCGTGGCCTTAATAATGACGACGTCACTAGGAACTTGCGTTAAATCAATGCCATCTTGATAACTGGCTACATCAATTACATTAAGCATTTGTACCTCCTTGTGGTTTCCGCATGTCAGGAACCACCGCTTTAACAGTCGGCGTAGTTACTTTATCCATTACTGGTTTCTCAACGTTTGGTTGTGGATCACTGGATGCACTAATTGTCGGTGCGACTTGTTTCAACAGTCCACTTTGTTTCACTGTGGCGTAGCCTTGCTGAATGATGGCGTCCAGTTGTTGCGCACTAAAGTACTTGCTCAACCCGTTAGCGGCGAGCCGCTTTTGCAGGTCGTTCATGGCCGTCGCCTTTTGCGCTGAACCATCACCTATAAAGCTCTCGGCCACCAACACAGCTTGTTGACCCCAAGTTAACGCCAATTGTAAACG
>NZ_BQXN01000053.1:0-257 GCF_045862745.1 Furfurilactobacillus entadae
ACTAGCTTTTGATAGAGTCGGTCACTCGTATTTCTGCGACGTAATTGATTTTTAACGGTTTTCCCTCGAGGCCCTTTAGATGAATCATATTTGCGAGTGCGTTGTCGATAACGACTACTATTCAAGCCTAGTTCACGCATCAAGCGTTGAATACACTTGTGGTTAGGCTGAGGTAATCCTTGTGTTGCACACAGTTTTCTCACAACTACTGATACCCGTGGAACACCATAGTTGCCATGATGTTCATTGAAAACCGT
>NZ_BQXN01000053.1:405-884 GCF_045862745.1 Furfurilactobacillus entadae
TTCTCACAACTACTGATACCCGTGGAACACCAATAGTTGCCATGATGTTCATTGAAAACCGTCGTAATCATGCGTTTTAAGTTGGCAAACCTATCGGGTTGCTTAAATTTTGCTTGCCAATATTGAAAGACAGACATTGAAACCGGTAAAGCCGCAATCAAGTCAACTAATCGGTATTTGGCCCTGAGCTCGATGATGACTTGTGCGAGTTCTTGGTTGGACGCTTTCTCAAGGCTTGTAATTTTTTTAAGGCGTCTAAGCGTATCCGCAATGATAAATTCTCTTGTTCGAGGCGTTTGATGCGTTCCTGATCTGATTCTTTTGCGATGTGGTTTCACTCCCGTTCGCATCTCTAACAACACTTTACTACCATATAGATTATAAAGCCGTTCCCAGCGCACAATAGCCTCCACTGAAGCGAAGCCAAAGTGACCACAGGTCGCTGTTATTGACGCGCGATTTTGTTGTTTCCACTTTAC
>NZ_BQXN01000054.1:0-666 GCF_045862745.1 Furfurilactobacillus entadae
GTTGCTTTGCTCATGTAGATCATTGGGCTGGCTCCCGTTAAGCGAGCCACTTCATCCAACCATTGTGAGGCCCAGGCGGGCCCTAAATTAATCGCGTCAGCTTCCCAATCAAGCATGGGTAAGGCGTGCTCATCCAGCAAATAGTTCTTAACGTTGTCGACGAAGAACCGTGCTTGTGTCACGGCGTCCGTCCCTGGTTCAGCGAAATGATACAACCCAATCCGCTTACCGGCCGCTTTAGCGCTGGCATATTGTGCGTTACAGGCGGGATTGACATAGTTTGTGCCATCCGTGGCCTTAATAATGACGACGTCACTAGGAACTTGCGTTAAATCAATGCCGTCTTGATAGCTGGCTACATCAATTACATTAAGCATTTGTGCCTCCTTGTGGTTTCCGCATATCAGGAACCACCGCTTTAACAGCTGACTTAGGCGTTACTTTATCCACCACCGGTTGCACAACATTGGTCTGTGAGCCACTAGATACGCTAGTTGTCGGTGCGACTTGTTTCAACAGCCCGTTTTGCTTAGCTGTGGCGTAACCCTGTTGTATAATGGCGTCCACTTGTTGCACACTAAAGTACTTGCTCAACCCGTTAGCGGCGAGCCGCTTTTGCAGGTCGTTCATGGCCGTCGCCTTTTGCGCTGACCCATCACCTATGAA
>NZ_BQXN01000055.1:0-629 GCF_045862745.1 Furfurilactobacillus entadae
AAACGCCTCGAACAAGAGAATTTATCATTGCGGATACGCTTAGACGCGTTAAAAAAATTACAAGCCTTGAGAAAGCATCCAACCAAGAACTCGCACAAGTCATCATCGAGCTCAGGGCCAAATACCGATTAGTTGACTTGATTGCGGCTTTACCGATTTCAATGTCTGTCTTTCAATATTGGCAAGCAAAATTTAAGCAACCCGATAGGTTTGCCAAGTTAAAACGCATGATTACGACGGTTTTCAATGAACATCATGGCAACTATGGTGTTCCACGGGTATCAGTAGTTGTGAGAAAACTGTGTGCAACACAAGGATTGCCTCAGCCTAACCACAAGTGTATTCAACGCTTGATGCGTGAGCTAGGCTTGAATAGTAATCGTTATCGACAACGCACTCGCAAATATGATTCATCTAAAGGACCTCGAGGGAAAACCGTTAAAAATCAATTACGTCGCAGAAATACGAGTGACCGACTCTATCAAAAGCTAGTCGCTGACATCACCGAACTTAAAGCTGGTAACGGTGATAAGGTTTATTTAGAGATCGTTAAAGATCTCTGTAGTAAGCGAATCTTAACATGGTCAATTGGTGCTCATCCGAATTTGGCATTCTCATTAGCCCCATTA
>NZ_BQXN01000056.1:0-556 GCF_045862745.1 Furfurilactobacillus entadae
GAGGATTCAACTGTGATGGACCTATACATTAAGAGCCTGCGGGTCGTTGCGGGTAACACGTACATCAGTGGCGATGGAAAGCTGCTTACCGCGGTGGATCAGAAAAACAATCAGTATGTTTCTTTTCAAGCAAATAATGACATTAAATTTATGGAGGTAGGTTAGAAATGGATTTAATTACTAAAGGTATGGCCAATTGGGATAAAGCCTTGAATGACTATTTATCTCGCGAAAAGCAGATGTTTACGTGGACCGGTCATCACCCCAATGGCTATATCGTGACCGCTAAACGGATTGGGAACGCAGTTATGTACTCATTCTCAGTCGATAACAACCGGAAGCAAGTCAAGGGATGGGTACAGTTTACGGATGCGGGGTTTATCCCAGCGGGATTCAGACCAACAACCAATAATTATTTAACGGCAGAAAGTGCGCCAGGAATCATTGATGGTAAGGCTGCTGACTGGTCATCTGGCTTCTTGGTGGTTAACCCAGATGGGAGTTTAGCTACTAGGGCATTTGTGATTCTATCTGCAGTGACGGACAATCCGGATTC
>NZ_BQXN01000057.1:0-520 GCF_045862745.1 Furfurilactobacillus entadae
TTAAATTTATGGAGGTAGGTTAGAAATGGATTTAATTACTAAAGGTATGGCGAATTGGGATAAAGCCTTGAATGACTATTTATCTCGCGAAAAGCAGATGTTTACGTGGACCGGTCATCACCCCGATGGCTACATTGTGACTGCTAAACGAATGGGGAACACCGTGATGTATGCATTCTCGGTCGACAACAATCGTAAACAAGTTAAAGGATGGACACAATTCACAGATGCAGGGTTTATCCCGGCGGGATTCAGACCAACAACTTCCCATTATCTAACTGCGGAAAGTGCACCGGGAATCATTGATGGTAAGGCTGCTGACTGGTCATCTGGCTTCTTGGTGGTTAACCCAGATGGGAGTTTAGCTACTAGGGCATTTGTGATTCCATCTGCAGTGACGGACAATCCGGATTCATCTTGGGTAAATGCTAAGGGTACCGCGACCACTAGTGACGACTACCCAGCAAGTAATTAAAAGGAGGAAAATAACATGCCTGAATATTATAAATATGATCCAAAG
>NZ_BQXN01000058.1:0-296 GCF_045862745.1 Furfurilactobacillus entadae
AAAACACTAAGGACAGTCAAACCACGACCATTACGGTTCAGGCAGGTCAGCCAACCAATCCATTGGATAACTATAATGTTGCCTCTCCGACAGTGAACCCCGCTACTGCTGGTGATACGAGTGTCTCTGGTCACGTTGATCTAGAAACACCGATCCCTGACGGGACCACCTTCACCGCCGTTGTCACACTTCCTGATGGTTCAACGAAGACCGCAACGGTCAACCCTGACGGTTCCTTTACCGTTGATACCGGTACTTTAGCTGCCGATGAAATCATCGGTGTTAAGATTCAAGCA
>NZ_BQXN01000058.1:349-481 GCF_045862745.1 Furfurilactobacillus entadae
AGGTCAACCAACCAATCCATTGGATGACTATAATGTCGCCTCTCCAACGGTGAACCCCGCTACTGCTGGTGATACGAGTGTCTCTGGTCACGTTGATCTAGAAACACCGATCCCTGACGGGACCACCTTCAC
>NZ_BQXN01000059.1:0-434 GCF_045862745.1 Furfurilactobacillus entadae
TCTATCATACAACCTTTACAGTTAAAAACGATAGAGAACACACTGTTCTTCATCACTTTTACGGGTCACAATTACCTTATCCGTTGCTTACCACCGTTTTTACCTAACGCAGGCATCAATTCATCTAAGCAAACAAGCGACTGCGGGCATAATCCACCCACTGTCGCCCACCACTGCTTCATTTTCTAAGCTGCCATAAACGCGTGACCTAACGCAGGCATCAGTTCATCTAAGCAAACAAGCGACTGCGGGCATAATCCACCCACTGTCGCCCGCCACTACTTCATTTTCTAAACTGCCATAAACGCGTGACCTAACGCAGGCATCAATTCATCTAAGCAAACAAGCGACTGCGGGCATAATCCACCCTCTGTCGCTTGTTTGCTTAGATGACGGTGCCTAACCGCGTTAGGTCACGCTCTCCTCTTTTATAA
>NZ_BQXN01000060.1:0-425 GCF_045862745.1 Furfurilactobacillus entadae
TTCAATGTGCAACACTTGATCACTTGGTGATCAATGGAGAATAACGGGATCGAACCGTTGACCCCCTGCTTGCAAAGCAGGTGCTCTCCCATCTGAGCTAATTCCCCATGTTGTCTAGTCAGGCCGATGGGCACAAGTGGACTCGAACCACCGACCTCACGCTTATCAGGCGTGCGCTCTAACCAGCTGAGCTATGCGCCCAATCTTTTTGAGGTAAATCCCTCAAAACTGAACAACGTTTCAACAATGCGTAGGTTTCCGAATTATTTCCTTAGAAAGGAGGTGATCCAGCCGCAGGTTCTCCTACGGCTACCTTGTTACGACTTCACCCTAATCATCTGTCCCACCTTAGGCGGCTGGCTCCTAAAAGGTTACCCCACCGACTTTGGGTGTTACAAACTCTCATGGTGTGACGGGCGGTGTGT
>NZ_BQXN01000061.1:0-409 GCF_045862745.1 Furfurilactobacillus entadae
TGCCCACCTGTCCTTGAGAGGAATTATATTTACGCGTTTTACGGTTGTAGGCTGTCGATAGACAGGCCATCTGATGCATCAAACGTAAGACGTGCTTATGATTTACGTTGAACCCTTGTTGATGCAATTCAGCCGTTACACGGCGATAACCGTAATGTTTATTACCGCGTTTAGCTTCGTCAATCGCCTGAATTAACTGCGCATCGGCAGTTGTGTTCGTGCCGGTTTGTCTAGCGTAATAGTAAGTGCTCCGTGACAAGTGAACTACCCGGAGAACGAGTGCTAAAGAAACTCAAAAAATTTGCCTTAGTTCTGTGATGATTTGTGCGATTTTTCTCGAGCTTCTTCTTCCCGATCTAAGGCATCTAGTTTTTTTAGGTAGGCATTCTCAATTCTTAACATCAAATTC
>NZ_BQXN01000062.1:0-401 GCF_045862745.1 Furfurilactobacillus entadae
AGAAGTTACGCGAAGAGAATTTGATGTTAAGAATTGAGAATGCCTACCGAAAAAAACTAGATGCCTTAGATCGGGAAGAAGAAGCTCGAGAAAAATCGCACAAATCATCACAGAACTAAGGCAAATTTTTCGAGTTTCTTTAGCACTCGTTCTCCGGGTAGTTCACTTGTCACGGAGCACTTACTATTACGCTAGACAAACCGGCACGAACACAACTGCCGATGCCCAGTTAATTCAGGCGATTGACGAAGCTAAACGCGGTAATAAACATTACGGTTATCGCCGTGTAACGGCTGAATTGCATCAACAAGGTTTCAACGTAAATCATAAGCACGTCTTACGTTTGATGCATCAGATGGCCTGTCTATCGACAGCCTACAACCGTAAAACGCGTAAATATA
>NZ_BQXN01000063.1:0-399 GCF_045862745.1 Furfurilactobacillus entadae
CACCTTCACCGCCGTTGTCACACTTCCTGATGGTTCAACGAAGACCGCAACGGTCAACCCTGACGGTTCCTTTACCGTTGATACCGGTACTTTAACTGCCGATGAAATCATCGGTGTTAAGATTCAAGCAACTAACGGTGAAAACACTAAGGACAGTCAAACCACGACCATTACGGTTCAGGCAGGTCAACCAACCAATCCATTGGATGACTATAATGTTGCCTCTCCGACGGTGAACCCCGCTACTGCTGGTGATACGAGTGGCTCTGGTCACGTTGATCTAGAAACACCGATCCCTGACGGGACCACCTTCACCGCCGTTGTCACACTTCCTGACGGTTCAACGAAGACCGCAACGGTCAACCCTGACGGTTCCTTTACCGTTGATACCGGTACTGT
>NZ_BQXN01000064.1:0-385 GCF_045862745.1 Furfurilactobacillus entadae
AGCTCCTTTAATTCAGATTTTGTTGAGACATAGCGAAATTGATTTAAATGAGTTTATAAATCGTAATTAAATTTACTTATGTTGAGAGTGAACTGTTTCAAATATGTTCAATAAAAAAAGCGCCGCCCATCCGCAATGACTTGCAGATGAGTGGCGCTTTTCGATTACACATGGTTCAGTGGTAAACACTCGCGAGATAGATTAGGCCCGGCGTGCTTTCCGCTGTCCCTTCCGACGGCGTTTGAACCAGATGATGAAACCGGCAAAGAGTGCGAGGAGCCAACCAACCACGGTGGCACCTGCCTGAATTTCAGTGTCTGGTAATGCTTGACGGTTCTTATCAGCGTCAGTGGTTGACGTTGGTAATCCTAATTCATTATTTGAA
>NZ_BQXN01000065.1:0-375 GCF_045862745.1 Furfurilactobacillus entadae
TTACAAGAGGCACTAAATAAAGTGGCGGTACGCTCGTACCGCACGACTGTTCATACAGACCAAGGCTTTCAATATCAGAATACCGCTTGTCAAAAGGTACTCAAACAACATCATGCTTTTCAAAGTATGTCCCGGAAGGCAACCTGTTTGGACAACGCTTCAATGGACTCATTCTTTCACATTATGAAGGCAGAACTATTTGACCAAGCTTACACAACTAAGGATTCTTTGATTCAATCAATGACTGATTGGTTGGATTATTACAACCAACGCCGAATCAAAACCAAACTAAAAGGCAAGACACCGGTTCAATACCGGCAGCTTGCCCTTCAATCAGTCGCCTAATATACATGTCCAACTTAATGGGTTCACTTC
>NZ_BQXN01000066.1:0-353 GCF_045862745.1 Furfurilactobacillus entadae
AGCTTGTATTACCGGATCGCTCACATGATTGGTCACGCGAACGATTTTTAGGTACCCCAGGTATGAGTAAGCAAGAGGCAATGGCTTACGATGTTGAGCGGCATCAAGAGATAATCCAAAGAGGTGTACAAGAGCAAGGGTTCTACAGTGCCCCATTCAAGATTAAAGGTCTACCATCGACACGTCCTTTTGAGCCGGTGCTACCTGGGCTCACCGCGATCACTTCGGACAGTGAGAATAAAAGAAAGATCGATTAACTGGCTGTTGTCAGATGCTTCAATAGCATAGTATGGCAAAAGTGCTCCATAATCGTTAGATTTTTGTCTAACAATTATGGAGCACTTCACATTACA
>NZ_BQXN01000067.1:0-352 GCF_045862745.1 Furfurilactobacillus entadae
TCGCACAAAAGACTGGGAACAGTTCGATCAATTGTCTTATCCGATTGACAAACCAGGTTGTATGACCTGGGCGCCAGAGTGGGTCAATGACAAGAACGGCTGGCACATCGTCTACGCACAGACGCCACCTAAGGGGACTGAACAAGATTTCGATTTGTTCGTTGTCGATTTTGACCCGGACACCGGCAGCATTGACATGGCAACCAGTCAAAAGGTGGTCGCAAATTATGTCAAGGGTAGCCCGATTGACCCGAATGTTAATGTCATCAATGGCCGGTATTATTTATGGATCCGTGAACGTGATCTAGTTATTCGACTGTACCGGAGCGACGCACTGTCGGGGCCTTACACG
>NZ_BQXN01000068.1:0-348 GCF_045862745.1 Furfurilactobacillus entadae
ATTACGCTAGACAAACCGGCACGAACACAACTGCGGATGCCCAGTTAATTCAGGCGATTGACGAAGCTAAACGCGGTAATAAACATTACGGTTATCGCCGTGTAACGGCTGAATTGCATCAACAAGGTTTCAACGTAAATCATAAGCACGTCTTACGTTTGATGCATCAGATGGCCTGTCTATCGACAGCCTACAACCGTAAAACGCGTAAATATAATTCCTATCAAGGACAGGTGGGCAAACTAGCGCCTAACCGACTTCGTCGACGCTTCAAAACCGATCGACCATATCAAAAGTTGGTCGCCGATGTGAGTGAATTTCGCTATGGTGGCCGATCAATTAATGAAC
>NZ_BQXN01000069.1:0-348 GCF_045862745.1 Furfurilactobacillus entadae
GAGGCGATTTTTAATTACTAACGCGGAAAGACTCCGGTAACGACAATGTGGCATTCATGGACCAAAACCGTCCATCCTGAACTATTGGTTCTAACTGCCACAAACGCGCGCCAGCACACAGGCCCTTTCTCAAGTAACGTAAAAGGACACTCATGGACTAAAACCCGTCCCTGTTATGTAGAGAAAACGCGAAAAAAGGCGCAGGCTTCGACTCAGGTAACGACAATACGACATTCATTGACCAAAATCGCCCATCCTGAACCATTGGTTCTAACTGCCACAAACGCGCGCCAGCACACAGGCCCTTTCTCAGGTAACGTAAAAGGACACTCATGGACTAAAACCAGC
>NZ_BQXN01000070.1:0-343 GCF_045862745.1 Furfurilactobacillus entadae
CCGCCAAGGATTACTCAATCCACCCAAAGTTACTGGTAAGTTCCGTGTTGATCTTGTAAAGTGGAAACAACAAAATCACGCATCAATAACGGCGACCTGTGGTCACTTTGGCTTTGCTTCAGTGGAGGCTATTGTGCGCTGGGAACGGCTTTATAATCTATATGGTAGTCAAGTGTTGTTAGAGATGCGAACGGGAGTGAAACCACATCGCAAAAGAATCAGATCAGGAACGCATCAAACGCCTCGAGCAAGAGAATTTATCATTGCGGATACGCTTAGACGCCTTAAAAAAATTACAAGCCTTGAGAAAGCATCCAACCAAGAACTCTCACAAGTCATCATC
>NZ_BQXN01000071.1:0-339 GCF_045862745.1 Furfurilactobacillus entadae
AACAAACATCCGAACAACAACATTGTATCCGGCGGCCATCAATACGGAATTATTAAACACGATTACGGATGAAGGTACCCGAGCTGGCATGGACCAACTGTATGATGCGGTGGGCATCTCACCGGACGCCATTGCACGGGTCGTGAACTTTGCGATTGAGCAACCGGATGATGTCAATGTTAATGAGTTTACGATCTACCCAACTAAACAAGCTTAGAGAGCGAAATAAGGGGCGATTAGGCACCCTCAGGTAATGTAAAGCGGCGGTTTATGGACTGAACTTTGTCCATGAACCGCCGCTTTACGTTAGATGAGACGAGGCCTGCGCCTTATTTCGCG
>NZ_BQXN01000072.1:0-336 GCF_045862745.1 Furfurilactobacillus entadae
ACAAGGCGCTATTGATGAGCAGGGGGTGGTCGATCAGAGCCAAATTAAGCGGGGAATTCAGGCCGCCATGCCGGATCTTATTCGTGATGAGGGCTTATCCGCCGACGCCTTTTGGTGGGCCGCCGTCCATTTGAACACCGATCACGTACATGTGCATATTGGATTGAGTGAGGTGCATTCAGCCCGGCCCCGAGTGGCCAATCATGAAGTCCGTGGGAATATGCAAGCCGCCCATTTTGATGATCTGAAGCGGACAGTGGCCAACACCTTAAGTCGCGAACCAGAGCGGGCCAAACAATTACAGTGGGAACACGAGCTGGGGCAATTGCGGACGCA
>NZ_BQXN01000073.1:0-335 GCF_045862745.1 Furfurilactobacillus entadae
TTTTCGATTACACATGGTTCAGTGGTAAACACTCGCGAGATAAATTAGGCCCGGCGTGCTTTCCGCTGTCCCTTCCGACGGCGTTTGAACCAGATGATGAAACCGGCAACGAGTGCGAGGAGCCAACCAACCACGGTGGCACCTGCCTGAATTTCAGTGTCTGGTAATGCTTGACGGTTCTTATCAGCGTCAGTGGTTGACGTTGGTAATCCTAATTCATTATTTGAATTAGATGTGCCAGGCGTTACCTCATCAGGAGCGGTGGTATTTCCGTTGTTACCAGTGGTGTTGGTATCACTATCGGAGCCACCATTATTACCGTTTCCATTATTATC
>NZ_BQXN01000074.1:0-333 GCF_045862745.1 Furfurilactobacillus entadae
AAGGTACTCAAACAACATCATGCTTTTCAAAGTATGTCCCGGAAGGCAACCTGTTTGGACAACGCTTCAATGGAATCATTCTTTCACATTATGAAGGCAGAACTATTTGACCAAGCTTACACAACTAAGGATTCTTTGATTCAATCAATGACTGATTGGTTGGATTATTACAACCAACGCCGAATCAAAACCAAACTAAAAGGCAAGACACCGGTTCAATACCGGCAGCTTGCCCTTCAATCAGTCGCTTAATATACATGTCCAACTTAATGGGTTCACTTCAACTTCCTGAACACAGGAAATTAGTCGTTTCATTATCTTACGTTAGTTGGC